>JBDNRM010000106.1:0-14213 GCA_047718615.1 Bacillus sp. (in: firmicutes)
TTGAACTGGTGAAAACATCCATCTGATAGAAATAGACTAACAGTGCACATTTTGGAAGAACAACGTTGAATAATAACATAAAAAATCAATGCTACTAGTGTTTAGTCATCATACCTTGTAATGAAATTCGAAGACAAGAACTTATTCTAAAACAGGTTGCTTGTAACCGGAGGGTGCGAAGACTCCTGCGGGAAATCTGGGAAGGCTAAAGACCCCGCAAGGCAACACTGAGGAGGCTCATATCCCACCCGCGGAAAGGGAAGCAACCCGTAGTGGAAAGCAACCCCCCACACTAAAAATAAGCCTCCTATTTTATTGTTCTTAAACCGACTAATATCAAGACTTGCAAACGAATTTGATGGTGCGAAGTTTTTGAGTAGTTAATATTTATTTGTTGGTTTAATAGGTGGTGTCTAAGGGCATGGAATAGGGAGGTTATTTCTATTAGTAGTTAGTTCTAGTAGATAGATGAAGCATCATTTAATTCTTCATTCTGGCAATCTACCTTATAGTTTGTTATAGTGAAGTCAATTGTTAAAAAGGAGTTGTTAAAATGACGGTAAATTTGCATGATTCTGCCTACTCATTGGAAAAGGCGATTCGTCAAAGTGATGAATATAATAATTTGAAAAAAATGTATGATGAAGTGAATGGAGATGCATCTGCGAAAGCAATGTTTGATAACTTCCGTACGATTCAAATCGAATTACAACAAAAACAAATGACTGGGCAAGAAATTTCAGAAGAAGAAGTAGAGCAAGCCCAAAAAACAGTAGCACTTGTCCAACAGCATGAAAAGATTTCAAAGCTGATGGAAGCAGAGCAACGTATGAGCATGGTTATTGGTGAGTTAAATCAAATTATTATGAAACCATTAGAAGATCTTTATGGTCCTGCACAATAAGTAGAATAAGGAAGAAGAGTGAAATTGTCCTGCGGGAGAAGTTCACTCTTCTTTTTGGTTTAGAAGAGATAGGGAGAAAAATTCTTATAATTTTTGTTTGATTTGTAGAAAGTTTATTTTGTTCATAATTGGTAGGAATTAATGTGGCTTATCCGAAGTAAGACAAATAGGATGAAGTAAGCGTGGATTTGTCCGAAAAAAGGTGAATCAGGACCAAAAAGGGGTGGAAAAAGCCGATTAGTGTCCAATAAAAAGCTTGTCAGTATCGACTACCGCATACAAAAAATAACCCACTCCTAAAAAGGAGTGGGAATTTTGTTAGCCATATAAAGTATTAGTATTTACTTCCGCCAAGTTGTTGCTCAGCCATTTGAACTAATCTTTTTGTAATTTCTCCACCAACAGAACCGTTAGCGCGAGCTGTTGTTTCAGCACCTAGGCTTACTCCAAACTCAGTTGCGATTTCATATTTCATTTGATCCAATGCTTGAGATACTCCTGGTACTACAAGTTGATTTGAACTATTTGCCATGATGAATGTTTCCTCCTTTAAGTGTTTTTGTTGCGCCTTACATATATTAGTTTAAAAAATTTGTCACAATTTATACGTATATTTTTTGTGAAATTATTTCCATTAAAATACTAGAAAATTCCATAGTGTTGGTATAAAGGGTTTTTCACCATTTTACGAGGCTGTTAGAGAAAGATTGTATTCCGTTATGTTATTATTTACCAGTCGAAATACTTGTATTTTTCCTCCTGAACAGTTGTTGTTAGATATGCTAAATAAGTACAGAGGATTATGATAATTTAGGAGCTCAGTTCTATTATGCTTGTTTATGACATACATGATATATAAAGACAAAACATCCTAGAAATGGGGGAAAAAAATGATTTATCGCTTATTAGCTTTAAATATTGATGGCACTCTCCTGCAGTCAAATGGTCGTATAAACAAATCAACAAAAGATGCAATTGAATATGTTCAGCAAAAAGGAATATATGTGACATTAGTAACATCAAGGAGTTTTCCATCTGCAAAAAAAGTGGCAAAAGCATTACGCTTAAATAGCCATATCGTTACACATCAAGGGGCGTTAATTGCCAATAATTTAGAACAAACCATTTATGTAAAAAGAATTGCAGATGATTTAACGTATGATATAGTCCGTTTTTTAGAAGGATTTATCTGTCAAATTCGATTAGTTCATGAAAAATTTTCTCTTGCGAATAAATCGAAGTTAAATCATAATATGTTGGCAAAAACTGTTTTTTCGTCAGGTGATCCAGTCTTTTATTCCCATCAATTTGTCGATGTGCTGAGCGAAGTTTTGCTAGAAGAACCTGTGAGTACACCAAAAATTGAAGTTTATTTTGAAGATAAAAAGGACTGCCATGATGCAATAGAAGTCATGGGGAAAATGTTTGATGATATCAATATTGTGCAAATAAATGAGTTACGTTTAGAAATATTGCCAGAAGGTGTTTCAAAATTAAATGGTTTATTATATTTAGGTGAGCATCTCGGTATAAAAAGCAGAGAGATGGTTGTTATAGGCGACAGTATGGATGATTTAGAAATGATTGAAACAGCTGGACTTGGTGTTGCAATGGGAAATGCATCAAATGAATTAAAATTAGCAGCCGATTGGGTAACAAGATCTAATGACCAGCATGGTGTAGCCTATATGGTAAAAGAACATTTCCGAAAACAACAGCCAATAGAATTTCTTCGTAAAATGAATATTATCAAGTAAGCAGATATTATAATTTTATTTATTATTAATGGGATCCTCACGTTGAAAAACGGAGGATCTTTTGTGTTCTGTAAATGGGAGGAACGCGGAACAGAATCTAAAAGAAATTTTTGACCGGACTAGTTACTTTTTGTACACTAAAGTATAATTAAAATTTACAGAATCCAAAATAAAAGGTGAATAAAAATGAAAGTAATTTCTATAAGTGGTTTAACGGATGACCGTTTAATCAGACCATTAGAACATATAGGCAATTTATTTTTTGAAGATACAAAAGTGATGTTTATCGAGGATGAGGAAGCAGATATTACCATACAATTTGAAGCAAGTCTTTCTGATGATCTGTACACAGTAAGCGGACAAATAATCAACAGACCTTCTTTTAGCTGTACAAAAAATATCAAGCAGCTTACAGACAAAGAGCGTTTTAGACAAGAAAAAAATGCTATATCTCAAGTGTACTTAATGGTGCTGCAAGAGTTTACAGGCATGGTTCAGAAATGGGGAATTTTAACTGGTATTCGTCCGACTAAATTATTACATCGTCATATGCAAAATCAAGTACCAATGGATGTTGCACATCAATCATTAAAAGAAGAATACTTGATGTCGGATGAAAAAATAGAATTAATGCAAAAAATTATCGACCGACAATTAACGGTTATACCAGATTTATATGACTTGAAAAAAGAAGTAAGCATCTATATTGGTATTCCATTCTGCCCAACTAAATGTGCGTATTGCACCTTTCCGGCCTATGCCATTAATGGCAGACAAGGATCGGTTACTTCCTTTTTAGGTGGATTGCATTATGAAATGCAAAAAATGGGAGAATGGCTAAAAGAAAAAAATATTAAGATTACAACCTTGTATTATGGCGGAGGAACACCAACTAGTATAACAGCAGAAGAAATGGACTTGCTTTATGAACAAATGCAGGCATCTTTTCCAAATGTAGAAAATATTCGTGAGATTACTGTGGAAGCAGGACGTCCAGATACAATTACTCCTGAAAAATTAGCCGTTTTGAACAAATGGAATATTGATCGAATCAGTATTAATCCACAGTCCTACACGCAGGAAACGTTAAAAGCCATCGGGCGTCATCATACGGTGGAAGAGACAATTGATAAATACCATATGGCAAGAAAGCATGGGATGAATAATATTAATATGGATTTAATTATTGGTCTGCCAGGAGAAGGAATAAAAGAGTTTGAACATACGTTGGCAAAAACAGAGGAACTGATGCCAGAATCGTTAACGGTCCATACTTTATCTTTTAAACGTGCATCTGAAATGACACGAAATAAAGCAAAATATAAGGTGGCAGAAAGAAGCGAAATTGAAAAGATGATGAAAATGGCAGAAGAGTGGACAGAACAATTTGAGTATGTTCCGTATTATTTATATCGTCAAAAAAATATTTTAGGAAATTTAGAAAATGTAGGATACTCCAAACGTAATCAAGAAAGTATTTACAATATTATAATGATGGAAGAGTTGCAAACAGTAATTGGTATTGGCTGTGGAGCATCCAGCAAGTTTATCCATCCTTTAACAGGAAAAATCACTCAATTCTCTAACCCAAAAGATCCTAAAACGTACAATGATAGCTTTAAAGAATATACAGAACGTAAAATTGATCTATTAAACGAGCATTTTTTAACGGAAGAATCGAATAAATAAGAAGAGCGAAACAGTCCTTGCAGCAGCGAGGGCTGTTTTTTATAAAGCAAGAAAGGATAAGTTTTCTAAAGTCTGATAAATGTCTAGCTTCGCCGTACAAGATGTACAAGTGCCGGCGCTTCCACTGGACGTGGTGTATTTAACCGGCCAGCGCCTAGTGCTTGTAAGTATTGTCTCATGCCTCTAAAAGTAAAAGCTATTAAAAAAAATAAAGTAGAAATGAATGAGATTAGCATGAATGTAAAAACTAAACCAACGGTTATATTTCTAATATTGTATTTTCAACTGATTAAGTAAACGAGTAATGGTTTCCTGCTTTTTTATTCAAAAATCATTGCAATTTTATAAAATAACGAATACTATAGATAATGTTGTTTTTAAATGTTCGTTTTTTGGAGGTATTTATGTTTAAGCTAACGCAAAATAATACAAATGTGAAAACAGAGGTTATTGCTGGTTTTACTACTTTTTTAACAATGGTATATATTGTGATTGTGAATCCGGTTATTTTATCCAGTGCAGGTGTGCCTTTTGATCAGGTATTTTTGGCCACTATTATTTCAGCTGTACTTGGAACATTATGGATGGCGCTATTGGCAAACTATCCGATTGCAATTGCTCCTGGAATGGGAATGAATGCATATTTTGCCTATTCTGTTGTAGGGTCTCATGGTGGAATTGATTATATGGCGGCACTTTCTGCAGTATTTGTAGCCGGAATTATCTTTATTATATTATCGTTAACCCCGTTTCGGGCAAAATTAATTGAGGCAATCCCTGAAAACTTAAAGCACGGCATAACAGCTGGGATTGGTTTATTTATCGCTTTTATCGGATTAAGGCAAACTGGAATTATTGTCGGACATCCAGAAAATTTAGTAGGTCTAGGCAATCTGCAGTCTCCTTCTGTCGTATTGGCACTTGTTGGGCTTGCGATCACGATTATTTTATATGCGATGAATATAAGAGGCGCTTTATTTTTAGGGATGATTGTTACAGGAATCATCGCCTTTTTCACTGGACAGCTTGAATTTAAAGAGGGGTTCCTTGCAGCCCCACATTTACCGGAAGGATTTATTATTAGTAATCCACTTGATGCATTTGGGGATATTTTTCAACATAGTCTATATGCAGTTGTATTTTCTTTTTTATTGGTGACTATTTTTGATACGACTGGAACAATGGTTGGCGTTGCAGAACAAGCTGGTCTGATAAAAAACAATCATTTTCCTAGAGCTAGACAAGCGTTATTAGCAGATTCTGTTGGAACAACTGTTGGTGCAATTTTTGGAACAAGCCCGACAACTGCATATATCGAGTCAACAGCAGGTGTTGCTGCTGGGGGTCGTACTGGATTAACCGGTGTTGTTGTTGCAGTGCTGTTTATTATTTCAGCCTTTTTTGCTCCATTAGTCGGTGCAGTTTCTGGCATTGCTGCCATTACAGCTCCTGCCTTAATTATCGTTGGAAGTTTAATGATGGGTGCCATTGCTCATGTGAAATGGTCAGAATTTGATGAGGCTTTTCCTGCCTTCCTTGTTATATTAAGCATGCCACTTACATCCAGTATTGCTACAGGAATTGCATTAGGATTTATTTCACATCCGCTTATGAAGCTCGTGAAAGGCAAAGGAAAATCCGTTCATCCATTAGTATACGTATTTGCCATTTTATTTTTATATCAACTAGTATTTTTACCGCATTAAAAAAGAAAACAGAAGCGCTCTCTAGCTTGAAATATATAAAATTTAAATGTAAAACATAAGGATATTCTTCTATTTTGGAGAATGTCCTTTTTTACGCATATTTAGCCGGCCAGCGCCTAGCTCTAGTGAGTATTGACTATTGTCTTTTGCTTCTAAAAGTAAAGAACACTTTTTGTAAGTCAAAAGAACATTTTTCTTTATGGCTAAACAACGAGCTTGCGATTTTCTTATTAAATACTTGAAACCTTTTCCTTTTTTAATCGTAAAAAGAATGAAGGAGGAGAGCGGAATGACGTTAGAATTAAAAAATGTTTCGAAAAAGTTTGGGTCTTTTCTTGCAGTGGACAATTTATCCCTTTCTATACCTGAAAAAGAGATGTTTGGATTTTTAGGGGGAAACGGTGCTGGTAAGACGACAACCTTTCGCATGATACTTGGGATTTTAGAAAACAGCGAAGGGGAAATTCTTTGGGACAATAATAGAATTGACTACAAAACAAGTCCTTTTATTGGGTATCTCCCAGAAGAAAGGGGATTATATCCTAAACTAAAAGTAAAAGATCAACTAGTCTATTTGGCGAGATTAAGGGGAATGGATAAAAAGAAAGCGCTGCACGAATTAGAATATTGGTTAAATCGATTTAAGGTTCCTGAATATTTGAATAAAAAGGTGGAGGAGCTTTCAAAAGGAAATCAGCAGAAAATTCAATTTATCAGTGCTGTCTTACATAAACCGAAGTTATTAATTTTAGATGAACCATTCAGCGGTCTTGATCCTATTAATGTAGAGCAACTAAAATCCGCGGTTATTGATTTGAAAAATAACGGAACTACAATTGTTTTTTCCAGTCATCGTATGGAGCATGTCGAGGAAATGTGTGAACACCTTTGCATTATGCACAAAGGGAAACCAGTTGTGCATGGATCGTTAAAGCAAGTGAAAAGAAGCTTTGGAAAAAAGAATGTAACGATACATGCTGATTTTGATCTTGCATTTTTAGGAGATTACCCTGGTGTAGTGAAATTAAAGCAGACAACAGAAGGCGTTTCTTTGCAAATTGAAGGAGAGGAAATTGCGGAGAAAATTCTAAAGGATATTGTGAATAAAGGATTTATTCGAAAGTTTGCATTAGAAGAGCCGTCACTAAATGATATTTTTATCGAAAAGGTAGGTGCTTCTCTTGAATAACTTTTGGATTATTCTTTTTCATACGTATGTAAGTAAATTAAAAACAAAATCATTTATTATTACTACAGCTGTAACCCTTGTACTCATTGTCGCTTTATCCAATATGCAGTCTATCATTCATACTTTTGATAAGGAGGATAAATCGACGATTGCTGTTATTGATCAAACAAATGAATTATTTACACCAATTCAACAAGTGGCTAAGCAGTCGAATAGTGATACGGTGCTTGAAAAATATAAAGGCAGTGAAGAACAAGGAAAACAAGCGGTAGAGAATGAGGACTACGAAGGATTATTAGTAGTAGATTATAATAAGGAAAAGCTTCCAGTTGCTACTTATTATTCTATGAATATTGCTGATTCTTCTGTATCAAGTGATTTAATGGCGAGTATTCAAGCGGTAAAAGGAAATTTAGCAGCAGCGCAATTAAATTTAACGATTGATCAGCTTACGAAATTAAATGAACCTGTGTCCTTTGACCAAGTGGCACTGGAACAAAATGCAAAAACAGCTGAAGAACTAAATCAGGCACGTGGACTTGTATATGTTTTATTATTTCTAATCTATTTTGCTGTTATTATGTATGCCAATATGATTGCGATGGAAGTGGCAACAGAAAAATCTTCTCGTGTCATGGAAATTCTTATCTCAAGTGTGTCTCCGATTAAGCATATGTTTGCTAAAATAATTGGGGTAGGACTTCTAAGTTTAACACAATTGGTCCTTTTACTTTCTGTTGGCTATTATTTTATGACAAATAATAAAGATTTAGGTTCAATGGGCGGGTTTTTAGGTTTTGCTGAAGTGCCTGTTTCTACCATTATTTATGCAGCAGTCTTTTTTATTCTAGGTTATTTTTTATATGCAACATTGGCAGCTCTTCTCGGTTCTCTTGTCAGCAGAATAGAAGATGTTCAACAAATGATTACACCAATGACTTTATTAGTAGTGGCCGGTTTTATGATTGCCATGTTTGGATTGAATGCTCCTGATACAGGATTTGTAACGGTTACTTCATATATACCATTTTTCACTCCTATGCTTATGTTTATGAGAGTAGGAATGTTAAATCTTCCTGTATGGGAGCCAATTTTGGGCGTTGTCATTCTAGTGCTTTCTATTGTTATACTGGCTGCATTTGGAGGAAGAGTATATAAAGGCGGCGTATTAATGTATGGAAAATCAAATTCCTATAAGGATATTAAAAAAGCACTACAGCTTACCAAAAAAGAATAGTTTAAAAATGTAAAATTACGAAAAAAGCACTTTTCTGATAAAGAAAAGTGCTTTTTTGGGGAGATAAAAAAGCATAAAATTTTTGAAATGAGAAGTCTGTCTAGCTCCAGCGCCTAGCCCCTGTGAAAGATAACCTCTTGCCTCTAAAAGTAAAGAACACTTTTTGAGTCAAGAGAACATTTTTCTTCGGGGCTGAACAAGGCGCTTGCGCTTTTCTTATGTTGTAGGAAGCAATATGTTACGTTATAGAAAGAAAATAAAAAAGGAGACGATTTTGTATGGCAATAATAAAAAAAGGAGAAACGGTCGGTCTGATTGCTTGTTCAAATGGGAGACCAATCGAAGCGAAAGTGCAGATGGATGCTTTGGAAATAACATTAAAACAAATGGGGCTAGAAGTTAAGTTTGCCAAGACTATTTATAGTGTGAATGGAACACCATTTAGCGGTACGCCAAAAGAGCGAGCAAAAGCATTAATGAATCTATTTACTGATCCAGCTGTGAAAGTAATATTTGATATTTCAGGAGGGGATGCAGCCAATCAAGTGCTGCCATATTTAGATTTTGAACGAATCAGAAAAAGTCAAACACCATTTGTTGGATTAAGTGACTTATCTGTTATCAATAATGCTATTGTAGCATGCAGCAGTATTCCTGCTTATCATTATCAAATAAGTAATTTAGTTCAGGCAGATAAGCAAGAACAACTCAGCTTATTTAAGGAATTGTTTTTTTCTGATATAACGGATGGAGCTAGCTATAAGACTTTCCCATATACCTGGATTCGTGGAGAGTTTATGGAAGGAGAAATTATAGGGGGAAATACAAGATGTTTTCTAAAATTAGCTGGAACAAAGTATTTGCCTGATGGGAGTAATCGAATTTTATTTTTAGAAAGCCTAGGAGGCGGGCCGGCAAGATTAATGTCCTTATTTACGCAATTAGAGCAAATCGGCATCTTTGAAAAATGCAGCGGGATTCTGCTAGGTGAATTCACAGAAATGGAAACAAAAGGGAGCATGCCGACTGCAGAAGAGCTTCTTTTGGAAGTAACACATTTGCATCAGCTGCCAGTCGCTAAAACATCCTTTTTAGGTCATGGAACAAATGCCCATTGCTTGCCATTAGGATTAAAAATGACATTTGATTAAAGGACAATCTTAAAAAAGCATCTATTTATGTAGCACTAAGCTAAACTCCAGTTGAAGCGAGACAGGCGGAAAGAAAGCAAGAATTTCATGACGAAGCTTTTCTGCAAGCGATGTGAATGAAGAAGATAAACCAATGGCACAACTTCCCATACGACAAGAAAAAGAAAAAATATCAGAACGTGCATTCGTTTTTTTGTCATGATAAAATAGAAGAAAAAGATAGGGGCGTGTTAGGATGAAAGAGATTTCCTTTATCCATTGTGCGGATTTGCATTTAGACAGTCCGATGATTGGGCTTAGAAATTTACCTTCGTCTATTCAGAAGCGACTGCAGGAAAGCACCTTTACTGCATTTGCAAAACTAGTGGAAAAAGCACTCTCTCTACAAGTTGATTTTATCATTATTGCAGGCGATATTTATGATGGAGAAGATAGAAGTATAAGAGCACAAATTCGTTTTAAAAAAGAATTGGAACGTCTTCAAAAACAGAATATTAAAGTATTTATCGTTCATGGTAACCATGATCATTTAAGTGGAAGCTGGGTGCATTTACAGTGGCCGGATAATGTCTATATTTTCCCCGCGGAAGTAACAAAAGCAGTCTTTACAAATGACAATGCGACTGTTTCATTATATGGTTTTAGTTATGAGACAAGACATATTTATGATCGGAAAATAGATACCTATAAAAAAGAGGATAGTACCGACTTTCATATAGGCATACTGCATGGCAGCGTGGAAGGTTCAAGCGGCCACAGTCCGTATGCTCCATTTCGATTACATGATTTGAACTCTAAATTAATGGATTATTGGGCGCTTGGACATATACATAAAAGAGAGGTTTTGCAATCTTCTCCTCCTATTGTTTATCCCGGCAATATTCAAGGCAGACATAAAAAGGAAACAGGCGAAAAAGGTGCCTACTATGTTCGATTGAACGAGACAGGAACAGAATCCATATTTCTTTCAACGGCAGATGTTATATGGAAAAAAATCGAGTTGGATGCCGCAAGTGTGCAAACAGTTGATGAGCTTATTTTATTATGCAGGCAAAAAATAGAGGAAGAAAGAAAAGAGAAGGTTTCTAGTATTCTTCTTGTCGAAATAACAAATGTAAGCATGGAGTCGGTTTATCCGACAGATTTACTGGAAATATTGCAAACGGAAGAAATGGAAGAGGCAGAAGAAAGGCAGTTTGTATGGATCTCTTCGATTAAATTAAAAAGAGATACTACCTGGATAAAGGATAATGTCATAAATGAGTCTGATTTTTATAAAGAGCTTTTTACAATAGCAGAAAATAGGACAGAAGTGGTAAAGGGAGTAGCACCTCTTTATCAAAATCCAGCTGCTCATCGCTTTTTAACAGAGCTGACAGAAGAAGACAAAAAAGACCTGGCGGAAGAAGCAGAGAATTTGCTAATCAGTTTACTATATAAGCGATAGATAGGAGGTGAAGTGATGTTTATTAAATCGATTACGATTTATGGTTATGGCAAGCTTGAGAATCAATCATTTTCTGTTAATGGTCCTCTTCAAGTTTTTTTCGGGGAAAATGAAGCAGGAAAATCAACGATTATGAGTTTTATACATAGCATATTATTTGGCTTTCCCACGAAGCAGCAATCAGAACTACGATATGAACCAAAACATCAGCATAAGTACGGAGGAAAATTATCTGGATTGTTTCCAAACTATGGATTAGTTACGATTGAACGTGTAAAAGGAAAAGCAGCAGGAGATGTAACGGTCACATTAGAAAATGGCAGAAGAGGGCAGGAAGAATTACTGGAAGAGTTGTTAAAAGGTGTGGATAAAGCACTTTTTCAGTCTGTTTTTTCTTTTAATCTTCAAGGATTACAAAATGTCCATCAATTAAGAGGAGAAGAACTGGGAAGGTTTCTATTTTCAACGGGTGCAGTAGGATCAGATGCTTTGTTAAAGGCAGAAAATGAGTTGCAAAAGGAACTCGATCAACGATTTAGACCAAATGGAAAAAAACCGCAGCTTAATGAAAAATTAGCTTTATTAAAAGAAAAGTATCGACAGTTGAAAATGGCAGAAAAAACAAATAGCCAATATCAGCAGCTGCTTAACCAGAAGGGGAATTTGGAAGAATCGATACAACAAGCGGATGAAACGAAGCGACAAATGGAAAAAAACAAACGTCAGCTAGAAGAATGGATAAAAATAAAACCATTAGTGCAAGAAAAAACGGAACTTAAAAAACGAATAGAGCAATATAAAGAATTATCCTTTCCTATAGATGGATTAAATAGATGGGAAAAAATAAAAGAACGAATACTTGCGATTGAAAGTGGAATGCAGCAGATAGACAATAAAATAACAAAAATAGAAGAAGAACAAACAGAATTGTCTCCAAATTTCAGCTTGTTAAATAAAGAAAGTGAAATCTTGTATGCGATGGAAAAGCTGCCATTAGCAGAACAATGGACTAGCCGCAAAAGTTCCTTGTTAATACAAGCTGAGGCGTTGGAAACAGAACTTCATGTGATAGAGGAAAAGCTTCATTTTGTTGACCGTAACAACTTGTTAAAAAGCAATACAAGTGTTTTCTTAAAAGAACAATGCGCTAATGCTAGTTCAACCCAAAAGAGATTAAAAGAATTTAGGGATGAACTTGATTTTCGTCTAATGGAAGAGCAAAAACTGCTGGAACGACTCGAAAAGGATATACAAGTGCATGAATCCGTGTTATTGCCAAACGATAAGAGGAAGCAATTAGAAGAAAGAGCTGATTCGGCACGTCATTACTCCTTTTATAAAGAAAAATATCAGTCACTTGAAAAAGAATTCGTGGAGATAAAAAATCGCCTTAAAAAGACGCAGCAAAAGAAAAAGCAGGAAACTGTTCAATGGACTTTATTTTCCCTGTTTTGGCTGATAACGGCAGCTATGGGAATATGGAGCAATAATGTATTATATATTCTAGTTGGTCTTATAGCCAGCGGTATTGGTGGTTTGCTGCTGTTCCGCAGTAAACAGCAATACAAAAAGGAATATGCTCTTTTACTGAAGAAGCAGCAGGAAATAAGGACTGAATTAGAAACTGTTCAACAAAATTTGAAGGAAGACAAAAGCAGTGATTTTACTCATATTGTGAAAATACTGAAAGAAGATGATGATAATCGAGAAAAGTTCACTCGGTATCAGATCAAATTAGAGCAGCAAAATGAAAGTTATGAAAAAGTACTTCGTGGTTTTGACCAGTGGGAACAGGATAGAAAAGATCTTGATATGCTGTTAAAGAAGCTGGGGAAAGAAACTGGTATCCCACAAGAGCTTGCCCTGCATTACATATATGATGCCTTTTTATTGTTAGAGGAATGGAAGAAAAAAAACAGAGAAAGACATGCTGTTCAAAAAGAAATAGCTTCTATAGAGAGAGACATTGATAAACTGAATGAAGCAATTGTGCAACTGTACAATGATTTTTTTCCGAAAAAGACAGACAGTATACAAAATAAATGTTTTCAGCTGAAAAGCGCTTTAAAGCGAGAAAATGAAAAAAAGATTCGCTGGCAGGAAAACGCCAGGAAGCTGACGGAATATAATCGTGATAGAAAAGACATGCAGGCAGAGTTATCTATCTATCAATCGGAGAAGAAACAATTATTTCAGCTTGCAGAGGTGGAAGATGAAGAACGTTTCCGAGAACAGGCTAAAAAGGATGAAGAGAAAACGCAAATTATGGCTGATGTTGCAACGGTACAGCTTCAATTAGATCTATCTTCTTTTCAAAAGAAAAAAACAATGGAATATATGTTAATCGAAGAACCAGTAATGGAAGTGGAGCAGCTAGATAGGAAGATGAAACAGCTAGAAGAAGACAGCAAACAATGGATGGAAGAGGCAGCAGCATTAAATTTTGAGGTTTTACGTATCGAAACTGGTGGAACATATACGGAGTTATTACATTCTTATAAACAATTAAAAGCAGAATTTGAAGAAGAAGCAAAGGAATGGGGAAAGTATGCTGTTGCAAGGCAGTTCCTTTCTCAAACAGTACAGCAGTATAAAAATAAGCAATTGCCAAAAATGCTGCAAAAGGCAGAAGAGTATTTGCAATTCTTAACAAACGGTAAATATAAAAGAATTATACCTAAAGAGGATGGCGTTGGATTTCTAATAGAAAGCAAAGAACAAGTTTACTTTGAAGCAAAAGAGCTAAGTCAAGGAACCACGGAGCAGCTTTATGTTTCTATTCGGTTGGCGCTGGCTAACACCTTTTATAAAAAATATCAGCTGCCGATTATTATTGATGATAGTTTTGTAAACTTTGATGAAAAAAGAACAAAAAGGGTGATTGAGCTATTAAAATCGAATACAGAAAATCAGCTTCTTTTTTTTACTTGCCACCCTCATATTACCCAGTATTTTAAAAAGGAAGAAGTTTGTTATTTAAATGTAGAGGCAAGCAAAATATAATGTTTCATGCTAATGAGATATATACCATGTCAGGGTAGACAACCATGCAACAAATTTACAGCAAGGAACCCTATTTTCAGGAAAGCCTATAAGAAATAAAAAATCATTTCATGTTATACTACTTTTGTTA
>JBDNRM010000107.1:0-14148 GCA_047718615.1 Bacillus sp. (in: firmicutes)
TGTTCAGTTTTCAAAGAGCAATTTCATTACTTCTGTCAGAAGCAACTTTTATATAGTAACATTTATTCTTTAAAAAGTCAACAACTTTTTTATTTCTTATTTAGAAACATTTAGTTAACTTGCTGACTTGTATGATTATAGCAACATTTTTAAACTAACGCAACATTTTTTTTAAAAAAATATAAAAAATATTTTTTTATTTTTTAATCAAATAAAAATAATTTAATTAAGACCCACACGGCAAAATTTCTTCTATAAAGAGATGCCTGTTTTTCGTTAAATCTACAATTTCTTTTGTTTTTGCCATTATTAATAATGGGCGTGTCGGTGATTTCTCTTCAATAAATATAATTTCTCCTTTTTCTCCATTGGATAATCTGACTTTGCTGCCTACTGTATATTGTATTATGCCAGCACTTAATGCATTTAGTATGGTTAAATCAAACTTACCAAAGTAATCTTGTTGTAATTGTTCTAATACTTTAAAAGGAGATCTTTTTGTTCTGTATAATCTTTCAGAAGTCATTGCATGGAAAGTATCTGCAACAGCAATTATTTTAGCAAATGGATGTATTTTTTTAGCATCATTACCTAATGGATAACCACTTCCATCTAATCGCTCATGATGCTGATAAATAGATAATCTTGCTTCATTTCTTAATAGTGCATGTTCAGGAATCATTTTAAAGCTATATCTTGTATGCTCTTTTACTTCCTTAAATTCTTCTTCCGTTAACGGTTCTGTTTTTTTTAATAATAAAGGATTTACTTTGGCCATCCCCGCATCACTTAAACAACCCGCAAGCGCAATTTGAATTCTTTCTTTTTTTGGGTAATGTAGTTTTTCAGCAAGATAAGCACTTATTACAGCTACTGCTACTGAATGCTGATACACATACTCTTCCTTATTAGATAGGTGATATAACGAAAATATCTCTCTGCTTGATCCGTCAAGTTCATTAAGTAAAGGTAATAACAGCAAACGTATATTGGCTATATTAACTGGCAATCCCGATTGCCACGATTGAAATTCCTTTTTATATTGTTGAACAGTATGAAGAAATTTGGTAAAAAAGGTAGTTTGTTCATTCGTCTTATCTTGAATGAATTCAGTTGATTCACGTGATTCTATAAAATCATTACCATCAATTTTTGTGTTTTCAATTATAACTTCATTAATTAAAAATGCTTTTAAAAGATTTATATGAGTATTATTTAATACGGTTTTTGCACTAATGATTGGTTTATTCGTTAGATGATAAACATCCTCTACTAAAATACAGCCTACCTTTAAATCTTCTATTTTTACATTCATAATTGCTTACCACCTTTAAAATACCGACTTTTATACTATTTTACTGTATTTACCTCTTTATGTTAATATCTTTATTCCTAGTTCTAATGATTCATTCCTTCCTTAAATTAGAAAAGCAACAACGATTTGTAAAAACTCATCTAAATGAAGAGGATATAAATTCTGTTATAACAACGGTAAAAAAAGCTGCCAGACATTCTGACAGCTTTTCCATTTTATTATAAATTATCATTGAATAGAATATTATTCTTCTGTATCTGTTTGCTCATTAGCTGGTGTTTCAGATGCCTCTTCTACTGCATCCTCTGTTTCAATTTCCTCTTCTTCTTCTTTTTCAACTTTTGCAACCGTAGCAACAAACTCATCTTCTTTTTCATTAAGTTTAATCAACTTAACTCCTTGTGTATTTCTACCCATAGATGAGATATCATTAACTGCCATACGAATCAAAACACCACCAGTGGTAATAATCATAAGATCCTCATCACCAGTAACAGCTTTCATAGATACCAGTGTACCATTCTTATCCGTCACATTGCATGTTTTAATTCCTTTCCCGCCTCTACCTTGTATTCGATATTCATCAGCAGGAGTTCTTTTTCCAAATCCATATTTTGTGACAATCAGAATTTCTGTACTTTCTTCTAATACTTCCATTCCCACTACTTCATCGCTGGCAGAAAGTGATATTCCTTTCACGCCTGTAGCTGTTCTCCCCATTGAACGGACATCCGTTTCCGGGAATCTAATTAGCAAACCATTTTTCGTACCAATAATGATATCCTTTGAACCATCTGTTAGACGAACAGAAATTAACTCATCACCATCTCTTAAGTTCACCGCTATTAATCCATTATTTCGGATATTAGCAAAAGAAGATAATGGGGAACGTTTTGAAATCCCTTCTTTTGTTGTAAAGAATAAGAACCAATCATCTACAAATTCAGATACTGGAATAATAGCATTTACCCATTCATCTTTTTCTACGCCAAGCAGATTGATAATTGGTATTCCTTTCGCAGTTCTGCTGAATTCAGGAATTTCATATCCTTTTAATCGGTACACTTTTCCTTTATTTGTGAAGAATAGAATAGTATCATGGGTTGATGTTGTACTTAATTGTTCTACAAAGTCATCATCATTTGTTCCCATTCCCTGTATTCCTCTTCCTCCACGTTTTTGTGCTCGATAAGTGGAAGCTGGAAGGCGTTTAATATATCCATTGTGAGTTAGCGTAATAATAATATTCTCTTCTGGTATTAAATCTTCATCCTCAATATTTTCAATACCGCCAACTACAATTTCCGTCCGACGTTTATCATTAAAACGTTCTTTTACTTCTAATAATTCCTCGCGAATAATTTCAAGCACTTTTTCCTCGTCCGCTAAGATTGCTTTTAATTCTCCGATTAATTCGATTAAAGCTTTATATTCTTCTTCAATCTTTTCTCTCTCTAATCCTGTTAATCTTTGCAAACGCATATCCAAAATAGCCTGCGCTTGTTTTTCAGAAAGATTAAAGTTAGTAATTAATCCCTCACGGGCAATATCGGCTGTTTGAGAACGGCGAATTAAACTGATTACTTCATCTAAATGATCTAATGCTATTCGCAATCCTTCTAATATATGTGCACGTGCTTCTGCTTTTCTTAATTCAAACTCTGTTCTTCTTCTTATAATTACTTTCTGATGATCCAAATAATAAGCTAGACACTGTTTTAAATTAAGCACTTTTGGCTGCCCATCTACTAATGCTAGTAAATTAATTCCAAAGCTTGTCTGCATAGCAGTTTGTTTATATAAATTATTTAGAAGTACATTAGCATTTGCATCTTTACGAACTTCAATAACAATCCGCATTCCATTACGGTCAGATTCATCCCTTAGGTCAGTGATTCCGTCTATCTTTTTATCACGGACTAATTCAGCAATTCTTTCTATTAGCTTTGCTTTGTTCACTTGATATGGAATTTCATTCACGATAATAACTTCTTTACCGCTTGCTTTCACTTCAATATCTACTTTAGCTCTGATGATAATCGAACCGCGTCCTGTTTCATAGGCTTTTCGTATTCCGCTTCTGCCAAGTATCATTCCATATGTAGGGAAATCTGGTCCTGGGATAATTTCCATCAGTTCTGCAATTGAAATATCTGGATTTTCACTTACAGCAAGAACACCGTCAATTACTTCCCCTAGTTGATGGGGCGGAATATTTGTTGCCATTCCTACAGCAATTCCACTCGTTCCATTAACTAACAGGTTTGGAAAACGAGATGGTAATACAACAGGTTCTTTTTCTTCACCATCAAAATTCTCAACATAATCAATGGTATCTTTATTAATATCACGCAATAGTTCCATTGAAATTTTCGACATTCTGGCTTCGGTATAACGCATTGCTGCAGCAGAGTCACCATCAACAGAACCAAAATTACCATGACCATCTACTAACATGTAACGGTAGTTAAAGTCCTGTGCCATACGAACCATTGTTTCATATACAGCACTATCACCATGAGGGTGATATTTCCCGATTACTTCTCCAACAATACGTGCTGATTTTTTGTACGGTTTATCAGAATGCATTCCTAAATCATGCATAGCGTATAAAATCCGGCGATGAACTGGTTTTAGTCCATCTCTTACATCAGGAAGAGCACGAGACACAATAACACTCATTGCATAATCTAAAAAAGAAGTACGCATTTCCTTACTAATATTAATTTCTTTTATTTGAGAATTTGGCGTATCAGCCATGTAAAGGAACCTCCTTAAGAAAAGCGCAAGGAGCTCGATAATAATTATCAAGCATCCAAAGTTATTCTTTTTCCATTAAGTTTCTGTTTCAAAAGAACACATAAATACTCCCTTTATTACTTTTGGTAGCAATTTGGGCAGTTTTATATATCTAGATTTTTAACGTAAACAGCATTTTCTTCAATAAAGTTTCTGCGTGGCTCCACTTTATCCCCCATTAGCATTTCAAATGTTTCATCTGCCTCTATAGCATCATCTAAACTAACTTGAAGCAGTACTCTTACAGACGGATCCATTGTTGTATCCCAAAGCTGAGTTGCATTCATTTCTCCTAATCCTTTATACCGCTGAATATTCGGTTTAGGTGTTGCTGGTAACGTAGCTAGGACTTCTTTTAATTGAGTATCTGTATAAGCGTATTCAATCTTTTTACCCTGTCTTATACTATAAAGAGGAGGCTGCGCAATATAAATATAGCCTGCTTCTACAATTTTTCTCATATAGCGATAGAAAAATGTTAGTAATAGTGTTCGTATATGCGCACCATCAACATCTGCATCTGTCATAATGACTACTTTATGATATCGAGCTTTCGAAATATCATAATCATCCCCGATACCTGTTCCAATCGCTGTTATCATCGATCTTACCTCGTTATTAGAAAGAATTCTATCTAAACGAGCCTTTTCTACATTTAATATTTTACCTCTTAATGGCAAGATAGCTTGGAAATGACGATCTCTTCCGGATTTAGCAGATCCTCCAGCAGAATCTCCCTCTACGATAAATAGTTCACTAATCGCTGGGTCTTTTGACGAACAATCTGCCAGTTTACCT
Organism: Bacillus sp. (in: firmicutes); assembly: GCA_047718615.1. Taxonomy (GTDB): domain Bacteria; phylum Bacillota; class Bacilli; order Bacillales; family Cytobacillaceae; genus Niallia. The sequence continues at coordinate 4,913 of JBDNRM010000107.1, forward strand.
GGTAAGCTGGATACTTCTAAAGCACTTTTACGACGAGTTAATTCCCGTGCCTTTTTCGCTGCTATTCTCGCTCTTAGTGCCATTTGGCCTTTATCGACGATTTTCCGGGCTATAGAAGGGTTCTCTAATAAAAATTTCTCAAAATGCTCTGAGAAGGTAGTATCCGTGATAGCTCGTACTTCAGAATTACCTAATTTTGTTTTTGTTTGTCCCTCAAACTGTGGATCTGGATGTTTAACCGATACAATCGCTACTAACCCTTCTCGTACATCTTCACCAGAAAGATTGGCTTCTGCATCTTTTAAAAGGCCATTTTTTCTTGAGTAATCATTCACTACTCTTGTCAAAGCCGTTTTAAAACCAGCTTCATGTGTACCGCCTTCATGTGTATTAATATTATTTGCGAAAGAGAAAATGTTCCCTGTAAATCCGTCATTGTATTGAAGGGCTACTTCAACAGTGATTCCATCTTTTTCTCCCTCTATATAAATTGGTTCTTCAAATACAACCTCTTTATTACGATTCAAGTGAGCAACATAAGATTTTATACCGCCTTCATAGTGGTATTCTTTTCTTTTTTCATTGCCTTCTCTTTTATCCTCGATGGTAATTCGTATATTACGATTTAAAAAAGCCAGCTCTCTGGTTCTATTAGCAAGTGTTTCATAATCATATTCTAATGTTTCCTTAAATATCTCACCATCTGGTTTGAAACGGGTAATAGTACCAGTTGTTTCACTTTCACCAATAATTTTCAAATCAGCACTAGGTACACCTTTTTCATACTTTTGGTAATAAACATTGCCATCTCGATGAACAAAAACTTCTAATTCTGTAGAAAGCGCATTAACAACCGAAGCACCTACACCATGTAAGCCACCTGAAACTTTATAACCGCCCCCGCCAAATTTACCTCCAGCATGGAGAACAGTCATGATTACTTCCACAGCAGGCCTACCCATTTTTTCTTGAATTCCTACCGGTATGCCACGACCGTTATCTTTAACAGTAATGCTATTATCATTTTCAATAATTACATTAATTTCACTACAATAGCCTGCTAACGCCTCATCAATACTATTATCGACAATTTCCCATACTAAATGATGCAGACCTTTTCCGCTAGTAGATCCAATATACATACCAGGTCTTTTACGGACTGCTTCTAGTCCCTCTAAAACTTGTATCTGGCTTTCGTCATACGATTGTTGTTCAACAGGATTTTGTTCCATTGACATATCGATCACCTAACTTTCCATTAACATCCAATTTTACTTTTATTACAATAAATACAAGTTAATATTCCTGTACCGTTAATTTATACGATCTTTTTTTTAATGTATTTGAAGCTATAGGCGAAAAATAGATAGCATCTCTTGTGATGACAATTGATTTACATGAACTATTTTCTGCATGTACAATTCTTTTTTTCTGTTTTTCCAAAAATTCTACCGTCACTTCAGAAGAAGCCATTGTCTGTTTATTTAATATAGTAACAATATCTAAAGCTCTAACTAGTATATTTTCTCCAATATGAACGTACATGTTTTTCCACCTCAACCTTATTGAATCTTTTGAATATTGCCTGATTCTACACTAAAAGTTGATGCTTCTTTTAATGTTTGATGATCGATTCCATCTACATTCGTTGTTGTTACAAAGGTTTGTACTTTTCCCTGAATTGTATTTAATAAGTGGGATTGACGATAGTCATCTAATTCAGAAAGTACGTCATCTAACAAAAGAATAGGATACTCTCGAATTTCAGAATGTATCAATTCAATTTCAGCCATTTTAATCGACAATGCGGTTGTTCGTTGTTGTCCTTGAGAACCGAAAGTTTGTACATCTCTTTCGTTCACAAAAAAGAGCAAATCATCACGATGAGGTCCGAATAACGTCATCCCTCTATCAATTTCTCTTTTTTTTAAATTGGAGAACTTTTCTTCGTATACTTCCATCATTTTCGACAAATCTTGCTCTTCTGATACATCTGCAGAGGGTTTGTACTGAATTTTTAATGTTTCTAAGCCTCTTGAGATTCCTTTATGGATAGGAACTGCCCAATTTTCTAATAGGTGGAGGAATTCGTAACGTTTCATTACGATTTTAGCTGCTATTTGAATAAATTGCTCAGTTAATATATCAAGCATTGTATGGTCAGTTTGTTTATTGGATTGCAATTGTTTTAAATACGTATTCCGCTGCTGTAATATTTTTTGATATTGTCCCATATCGTGTAAGTATACAGGGGAAATCTGTCCAATCTCCATATCAATGAATCTCCGTCTGACTTGTGGACTTCCTTTTACTAAATTAAGGTCTTCTGGAGCAAACATAACAACATTCATGTTCCCAATATACTGACTTAGTTTACGTTGTTCAATATGATTGTACTTTGCCTTTTTGCCCTTTTTAGACACAATTAATTGCATGGGTAAATGCCCATGTGTTTTTTGTAACCTACCTTCTATTTTAGCATATTCTGAGTCCCAGCGAATAAGATCTTTATCGTTTGATGTACGGTGGGACTTAGCCATTGCTAATACATAAATAGACTCCATCACATTGGTTTTTCCTTGCGCGTTCTGTCCTAAAATAACATTTACTTTATTCTCGAAATCGACTTCTAAATGCTCATAGTTCCGGTAATTTCTTAAAAGTAACTGTTCAATAAACATATGGTTTCATCCTTTTTATAAAACAGTAAATTGGCCGAATGAAGGAATGTCAATAGTATCGCCAGAACGAAGTTTTCTTCCTCTCCGCTGATCTTGTTCACCATTGATAAACACTTCGTACTCACTCAGAAACCATTTCGCCATTCCGCCTGATTGTATTATTTCTGCTACTTTTAAAAATTGACCTAAGGTAATATATTCCGTATCTATTTTAATTTGATTAGTCATTATTCCACTCTTTCAAGTTTAATCGTATCTTTCTATTTTACTAAATATTTGTTGGATACACAAAGGAAACTGTAAGATTTCTTCTTTTTAGCGGTTAAATGGGGTATTTAGCAGGCTTTTATCAATAAATTTTCTAAGATGATAGCATATTTATTGTTTTGCGCAGAGGTGGATTTTTGTTAGCCAAGCGATTAAGTGTGTTTTTATCCGTAAACCTCCGAAGAAGTTCACAAATTATAACGCCACATCCATTATGTCTTTGGTGGTGTCAACTTATCGAAAACACCCTTTATGCTTAAATTTTATACATAAACATAAAGGGTGTCTATTTTTAATACGTCCTAACAGGCAGAATTAGCTGTAATATCGATTCATCATTCATTGGATGAATCACAAACGGGCGCATCGCTCCAGTAAAACTAACTTTAACCTCTGTACCTTCTAAAGCTTTTAAGGCGTCCATCATATATTTAGCGCTAAAAGAAATCTTCAATTCTTCACCATTGATTGATTCACTCGCTAATTCTTCTACTACTTTCCCGATTTCCGGCGTAAAAGAAGATATTTCGATAAAATCCCCTTTTAAAGTTGAAAACTTCACGACATTATTTCTTCCTTCACGGGCCAGCAAAGAAGCACGATCAATCGCTTGTAGAAATTCTTTTGAATTTACAACAATATCCGTTTTGCTTTCTGTTGGTATTAATCGATTTGTATCTGGGTAATTTCCTTCTAATAATCGTGAAAAGAACAGAATATGTTTTGTTTTAAATAAAACTTGATTATCTGTCACGACAATTTCCACTTGCTCGTTATCATCATCCAAAATACGGTTCAGTTCATTCAAACTCTTTCCTGGTATAACAATATTATAAGATTGATCTGCAATAGAATCTATTTTTGCTTTTCTTAAGGCAAGACGATGACTATCTGTTGCAATACAGATTAGATCGCTGTTTTCCACCTTCCAGTTTACACCTGTCAATATCGGACGTGTTTCTGAGGTGGACACTGCAAATACCGTTTGTTTAATAATATTTTTAAGAAGATCAGTAGGTATCTTAAAAATATTCTGCTCTGAGATTTGCGGTAGATGAGGATATTCTTCAGAATCTAGACCGTTTAAATTAAATTCAGATTTTCCTGATCGAATAACCGTTTGTAAATTATCCACTTCAATTTCTACTTGACTTGTAGGAAGTTTTTTTACGATTTCACTGAAAAACTTTGCTTGTAAAACAATAGATCCAGCTTTTTCTATCTGCACTATCTCTGTATCATTTTCCTCTTTCGGAATAAATGACTCAATCGAAATGTCAGAATCACTTCCTGTTAATGTTACACCCTCTGTTGTTGCAACTATTTTTATTCCCGTCAAAATTGGAATAGTTGTTCTGCTAGTGATTGCTTTCATAACATCCTGTACGCTTTGTACAAGATAATCCTTTTGGATGATAAATTTCATGAATTGATCCTCCGATTTCTTTAATTTCTAATCGCATTATTTAATAATATTTTATTTAAAAATATAGTAGTAATAATAGTAGGCCCTGTTAATTTGTGGATAAGTCGGTTTTTTAAAGGAAACACAGTCTATCCACATGTGGATAGACTGTGTCTAAGTACCAATAAGTTATGCACACTATTCTATCTATATTTTTAAGATCTCATTGATTTCTTTTAATTGTTTTTGCAACAGGGAATCTGCTACTAGTAATTTAGAAATTTTTTCATGGGCATGAATAACGGTTGTATGATCTCTTCCGCCGAATTCTTCTCCAATTTTCGGAAGAGAGAAATCGGTTAATTCTCTAGATAAATACATGGCAATTTGCCTTGGGAAAGCGATGGATTTTGTTCTCTTTTTTGCTTTGAAATCTTCTAATTTAATACTAAAATGTTCTCCAACCACTTTTTGAATATCATGAATCGTGATAACTCTTGGTTTAGAACTAGGAACAATATCTTTTAAAGCCTCCGCTGCTAAATCGGCATTAATATCTTTGTTAATTAAAGAAGAATAAGCAACAACTCGAATAAGTGCACCCTCTAATTCACGAATATTGGTATCAATTTGATTGGCAATATAAAGCATGACCTCGTTAGGTATATCAAGGCCATCTGCTTTTGCTTTTTTTCTTAAAATGGCAATCCTTGTTTCTAAATCGGGAGGAGTAATATCTGTAATAAGTCCCCATTCAAATCGTGAGCGTAATCGATCCTCTAATGTTGGAATTTCTTTTGGAGGGCGATCACTAGAGATAATAATTTGTTTACTTTCCTCATGCAAAGTATTAAAAGTATGAAAAAATTCTTCCTGTGTTGATTCTTTTCCAGCTAAAAACTGAATATCATCTATTAAAAGAACATCTACATTTCGATATTTATTCCGAAATTCGGCACCTTTATTGTCTCGAATGCTATTAATAAATTCATTAGTAAATTTTTCAGATGATAAATAAACAACTTTAGCAGAAGGGTTATGATCTAATACATAATGCCCTATCGCATGCATTAAATGAGTTTTTCCAAGACCAACGCCTCCATAAATAAAGAGAGGGTTATATGCTTTCGCTGGCGCCTCTGCTACTGCTAAGGATGCAGCATGTGCAAATCTATTACCTGAACCAATGACAAAAGTATCGAAGACATATTTAGGATTCAGTATTGTTTTCGGGAATTCTGAAGATTCTTCCGTTTTTTTCTTTTGTTTAGCGGAAATTTGCAGATCGAATTCTTCTTCTTTTTGATTTTGAGGAATAATAAATTTTATGCCAAGTTCTTCGCCAGTTATTTCATAAAGTATTCCTGAGATAAGTTGGGAATAACGTTCTTCTAACCAATCACGTGCAAATTCATTTGGAGCGGTAATTACTAAACTATCTCCTTGTAATGAGTGCGCCTTTGTTGCTTTTAACCAAGTATCAAAACTAGGTTTACTTATCTTTTTTTCTATTTTAGCGAGGGCACTGTTCCATAAATCCGCAATATTTTCCAATAAGTTTCCCTCCTTTTCTAGTTATTTGCGTGCTGAAAAGAACAGATTTTTCTTCAAAAGGAATCTGCTATTATAAAATATGATTTTTTAACTGTGGAAAAATATATAATAAGGAAATAAAGAGCATTTTCGACAGTATCCACCATTTGTGGACAACTTTCTCCAAGTATAGTGAATAACCTGTCCACAGATTATCCACAATCTGTGGATAATGTAGTTATGCACAGAAATTATTCAAATGTGAAAACAAAACTATAATATCAAAAAATCATAATAACTGCAATGGTTTTTCATATCTTATCCACAAGCATAACATTCTGTTGATAAAAAATGTCCACAGATTATGGTTTTGTTAAAAACCTGTAAATAACTGTTGTGGACAGAGTAGAAGCTTGTCGAAATTTATCCACAGATAAAAAAAGTGGGCTGATTACATTAAAATTAAGCAATAAAAAAAATTTTTTTGGTGACAATAGAATTAGAAAAGAAGATAATATTTCTATAAGAATAAGTTAGAAAAAAGAGGAGAAGTAATTCTTAGTAGCCTAAAGATACACAGATCTCCTGAAAAGCGAAGTGTGGTTTAATCTGGCAGTTCAAAAGTAGATATTTATTAGGAAAACAGAAAAAATGATTATGATCTTTTGAAAGCTAAAAGGATAAAAATAGTGTGGCCAAGTAAAAAGAAAACATGCAGGGAAAGAAAAGAAATTAAATGAATAGTTGACAATTAAACGTATAAGTTTATATAATTGTAAGGACTGTCTGTAACAGCTATTCCTCAGGGAGGTGTCATATAAAATGAAAAGAACTTTTCAACCAAATAAACGCAAAAGAAGTAAAGTTCATGGATTCCGCAGCCGTATGAGCAGCGCGAACGGACGTAATGTTTTAGCTCGTCGTCGACGTAAAGGAAGAAAAGTATTATCAGCTTAGGCCACTGAAACGTCAGTGGTCTTTTTTCTAATATCAGTATTATGTAAAGAATAAAGAATTATTCAGAATGTAGACAAAGTACAATTTGCAGACATTCCAGGCTGATCGAAATTATTTGTCGAGCAGCCTGGATTATTTTCATCTTAAACTTATGACATATACTATTTTCTTAGAGGGGTAATTGTATTTTTCTTAATCCGAATAAACTTTTTATAGAGATTAATTGAATCTGCTATCTTAATGATTTGCTTACAAATAAGAAAGTGTAATATAAATACAATAGATTCAGAAGGATGGAAGAAATAGAAGGAGTATATAAGTTGAGGAAAGAATTTAGAATAAAGAAAAATAAGGAATTTCAACTAATATTTAAAAAAGGTCAATCATTTGCGAATCGACAATTTGTTGTATACAAGCTACCGAAAATGGGACAAGAGCATTTTCGCATTGGCTTATCGGTTAGTAAGAAGATTGGCAATGCGGTCATGAGAAATAAAATTAAACGATATATAAGACAGGTATTTTTAGAGCTGGAGAATCTGCTCGATCAGGAAGCGGATTATGTTATTATTGCAAGAAAGCCTGTTTCTGATATGAATTATGAAGAAATCTTGAAAAGTTTAAATCATGTGTTAAAGATTGCAAAAGTAATGAAACGAAAGAAAGCATAAAAATGGATATAAAGCGTTTCCTATAATGGGATATTAAGATACAATTAGTGCATAAATCTATTTTATCTGAAAAAATTATAAACTATAGGGGGATTTGGCGGTTGAAAAAGAAATTGTTTATGCTAGTAGGTCTTCTATTTTTAGTGACCATTTTAACAGGGTGTTCGGAGTTTAATAAGCCGATTACATCTGAAAGTGAAGGATTTTGGAATGAATACATTGTTTATCCATTATCACAGTTAATTATAAAAACAGCAGAATTTGCTGGTGGAAGTTATGGTCTTTCGATTATTATTGTGACCATTTTAGTACGTTTAGTTATTTTACCCTTAATGATTAAACAAACCAAAAATAGTAAAGCAATGCAGGCAATTCAGCCAGAAATGGAAAACTTGAAAAAGAAATACAGCTCAAAGGACCAGAAAACACAGCAAAAGCTTCAAGAGGAAACGATGAAGTTGTTTCAGGAAAATAAAGTGAATCCTCTTGCTGGATGTTTCCCATTACTTGTACAGATGCCAATACTGATTGGTTTTTATCACGCTATTTCCCGGACAAGAGAAATTGCTTCACATGAATTTTTATGGTTTAACTTAGGGCAGGCAGATCCTATCTATCTTTTACCAATTCTTGCGGGTATAACTACTTTTATTCAAACAAAAATGACGATGACTGGTATGGCTGGTCAAAATCCACAAATGATGATGATGCAATATATTATGCCAGTTATGATATTAGTATTTGCTTTTAACTTTCCTGCTGCACTTTCTTTATACTGGGTAATTGGGAATATTTTCACTATTATTCAAACTTTTTTCATAAAAGGTCCAGAACTAAAGAAAATACCAGAAACCGGTAAAGTAGGAGGAGCGAAAAAGTGAGAGAAGTAACTGCTACAGGACAAACTGTCGAAGCAGCAGTGGAATCAGCTTTAGCTCAACTTAAAACAACAAAGAATCAAGCCGAAATCATTGTTGTTGATAAAGGAAAAAAAGGATTTTTTGGATTTGGAGCTCGCTCTGCTGTAGTAAAAGTAAAGCAGCTGATGAATCCAATCGATCATGCGAAAGATTTTTTATTAGACGTTTGCAGTAAAATGGGAGTAACGGTTGATATTGCTTTGAAGCAAGAAGGAAAGAATATATTATTTCAATTATCTGGTGAAAAAATTGCACTATTGATTGGAAAAAGAGGACAAACACTTAATTCTCTACAATATTTAACTCAATTGGTAATTAATAGGGAGTCTACTAAATATTATAATGTGAAATTGGATGCAGAAGGATATCGTTTGCGTCGAAAAGAATCCTTAATTCACCTTGCTGAGCGGATGGCTAACAAGGCTAAAAGAATAAATAAGGAACTTTCACTAGAACCTATGCCATCAGAGGAGAGAAAAATTATTCATAGTGCATTAGTGCATGTTAAAGGTATCAAGACCTTTTCTTCTGGCGAACATGAGAATCGGCATATTATTATTTCACCGGTGAAAGCAGAAAAAAAACTACGTCCATATAAAAAATAAAGAAGCAGTCAAAATACTCAAAAGGAGATTAATTCTCTTTTTGAGTATTTTTTTTAGGTTAGAAAGTATAAGATTTCTGAAGTCTGGCAAGTGTCTAGCTCTTGTGAGTATTGCCCCATGCCTTTAAAAGTAAAAAGCACTTTTTGAGTCATGTGAATATTTTTCTTCAGAGCTGTTTTCAAGGTTCTTGCGCTTTT
>JBDNRM010000108.1:0-14038 GCA_047718615.1 Bacillus sp. (in: firmicutes)
CGATAATTCCGCGCTTCTCCCGATTATTCCGCGTTTCTCCCGATAATTCCGCGTTCCTCACGATAATTCCGCGTTTCTCCCGATAATTCCGCGTTCCTCCCGATAATTCCGCGTTTCTCCCGATAATTCCGCGTTCCTCCCATTTATTCCGCGTTCCTTTCATTTTAAATATATAAAAAGACCAAATCACGATGATTTGGTCTTTTTATAATAATGTTATACACAAATTCTTCACAAAAAGTTACTCTTACATCTCTATTCTCAAATTATTAAACATCTTTACCAACCTCTGCTGGCACCGCCACCGCCGGAAGAGCCTCCTCCGCCGCCTTTTGGCCCACCACCTCCGCCACCTCTTCCTCCACCACGGGAAAGGATGGACAGTATAGCATAAGTGAATGTACCGCCAAAGAATTTAATATCTAAAAATAAAGCAACAATTACAATAATAATAATGATCCACGTTGGGAAATCATTGGTATCAGCTGCTGTGGCAGGTTTTTCTGCTTTCAGCTGCTGCTGCTCATCTATATTGTATTCGGCGTAAACTTCATTTGCCAGCACTTTATAGGTTTCAGTTATTGCCTTATTCGGCTCCTGATTTTTTAAATATGGCAATGTATATTCATCTAGAATTCTTCCCGCTTTTCCGTCAGGGATTCTTCCTTCCAGGCCATAGCCTACTTCAATTCTGACTTTCTTTTCCTGTGTAGCAATAACTAATAAAAGTCCATTGTTCTTTTCCCTATTGCCAAGTCCGTATTGGCGAAAGGCTTCATTAGCATACTCATCAATCGATTGATCCCCAATTGTTTTTACTGTTAACACAGCTACTTGGGCCGTTGTTTGGTCTTCAATCGATCGGCCAATTTGATTTAATTCCTGCTTTTCGGATTCATTTAATAAATTGGCAAAATCCTGAACATATATATCGCCAACTGCTTTTGGAATATCACTGCTTGCTGCTAATGCATTCACACTAGTGAAGCAAAGAAAAAAGAGGGCAAATAATGCAGAATATAACTTGGAAGTCATTATCCATTGTCTCCAAAATCAACATTTGGTGCATTTTCCGCTTCCGGACTTGCATTAAAGTATTCTTTTTCATCAAAGCCAGTTATTTTTGCCATCACTACACCTGGAAATTTTTTCACTTTTTTATTATAGGATGCCACTTGTTCATTGTAATCTTTTCTTGCAACAGAAATTCTGTTTTCCGTACCTGCTAATTCATCCATTAATTGCGTAAACTGCTTATCCGCTTTTAAATTCGGATAATTTTCCACTACCACTAACAATCGGCTTAAAGCACTTGATAATTCAGCATTCGCTGTTGCCTCTTCTTCAGGGGAATCTGCACCAGCAAGTTTGGCACGAGCATTTGATACGGAAGCAATTACTTCTTTTTCATGAGAAGCATATCCTTTCACCGTATTAACAAGATTCGGAATTAAATCCAATCTTCTTTGCAGCTGATTTTCTATTTGTGCATAAGATTGGTCTACATCTTCCTCTGCATTAACAAATCCATTGTAGCTGGACATAAAAATGATAACGAACACGACAATTACTGCGACAGCAATAATTATTCCACTAAACTTTTTTTTCAATTTAATCACTCCTATTTTCTCTTTATGTGCGTGTTCAAAAAGGAGGATAAAAAGGATCGAGAAGTTCGAGGCGGTTTAGCTTTGAGCATCGGAACGTATGGTGTTAATACGTGAGAAGCGAAGAAGCAAACCAACGAAGAAATTCGATGTGTCATTTTTACCGGACTTTTTGAACAACCTCTTTATGTTTTTATATGTACAATTATTCCAGTATATACTAGCTTTCTCTTTTTGTCATAGTGAAGAAACTTTTACTCTGACGTTTTTACTGTCCCTAAAACAGAAAAGTCTGCTCTCTTTTCTTGGTAAATAATTTCTTTTATTATTCCCCCGTTTTCTCCATATCACACTACTACTTTCTTACGGATTTTCCAAGTGATAAATTCTATCCAAGCTGCACTTCTTCTTTAGGCTTACAATCCTCCCTATTCGGTTTCTTTTTCCAAATTCTACTCCCTCTAAACCATTTGAAAAACCTTTTCTATTGTTCGGTTATAGTCCAACCTCTGCCCTGCATATTCTTAACAGGAGAGCATAATTGATTTAGGCGAATGTATCACCACTCTAACCATTCAACATAGTATGTAAAAAGAATCTTAAGTAAAGGATGTTGATCATGCCCGCTATTGTTGGAGTGGCTCAAGTAATTTCCGTTGGGAGTAGCTCTATTTTTAATATTGGAGATGTATATAAAATGATGCCCATTTCTAACGCCAAAACGTTTTCTGGATCTGGTTCTTTTAATACAGGAGATGGATTAAATATAACCAATTATCAAAGCTCCACGAATACATTTGATAATGATGGAGTAGACCAGGCGAACTTTTTAAATGCCTAAGAAGAAAGTTTAAGGTGATAGGGATGAATTATTTTATTCAACAGTCAATCACAATTAATACGATTAAAATCGGCGGGATTACCAATTCTTCCGTTTTTCAAGTAGGTAGTGCAGGAATCATAAAACCAGCCTCCTATTTATATAATACAGGAGGTTTTAGTGAGGCTGCTCCCAATTCGCTGCCTGAATCTGGACTTGGGACAGCTAGCGACCAAGATTTGATTTTTTCTCCTTCTGTTCCCTTGCAAGCTCCTTCTAAAGCGTAATAAAGGAGGTATCTTTTATGTCCCAAGATTTTTACCAATATAGTGAACAGATGCGCTCTTACTTGCAATATCTTGAAAAAAGAATCAAAAAGTTAGAACAAACGGTCACTACATTAACAAGTGATCTAACCTCAATGAAAGAAAAACCTTCTATTCATGTTGATCGGATTGATTACAGTTTTGATCAGCTGAAAATTGAGACGTTAGAAGGAACATTAAATATTGGTCTTAATCCTGCAGATTTAGAAAAAATTGAAGAATTGTCTATTAATCCAAATGGTCCTGTTAACCCTATTAATCCAAAAGGCGCCTATTATCCACCTGCTGATCCGAAACAAATGATGAACCGTTCAATGGAAATAGAAGAAGCGATGCACCAGTTTATTCAACTGGAATTACCTGAAATGATTATCCAAAAGCAAAAGGAACTTGGTTTACAAGAGGATGAAGGATATATAACGTTTATCCAAGAAGATATCACCAAACAATTGCATACGAGAATCACCTATTATCTTCAGCAGCAGGAAAGAACAAACGAAGAAGATCCAGCAGTATTTTCGGAAAAGGTCATCACATCGTTAAAAGAGGAAATGGTTAATGGGGTTCATTTATTCTTAAGTAATATTCCAGATAACATGAAGGGGAGAAAAGATGTATGAACTTTCAAGTCTATAATAGAGATTTACAAGTGGGTGATATTCGCATTATCGGGGTATCGAGTTCCTCCATTTGCTTAATTGGCGATACGCAAACCATTCAGCTCGCTTCTACCTTTGATACACCTGCTGAATCGCTGATTATCGGTCCATTTGTACCGTTGATTCCGAAAGGATAACTTAAAATGCTGCAAAGAACATCTGTTGTTGACCGTCTGAAGGTTTCCACTTTATCGTTCTCTTCCTTTTTAGAGATTGGCGATGCTTCATACTTCCAAGCATTTTCTCGAGCTTTAGCCGTACAAAGGCAAAAGAAACTTTTTTATGGAATAGAAGGATCATTTAATGACTATCCCGTCTTTTTTGAACCGATCCCGCTTCCTCCTATTCAAGAAAATATAGTTTGTCAATTTGAAAATGTTAGACCAATTATTAAAGTAAATAATATTTATATAATTGGGGTATCTGCTTCTTCCTTATTTCAAATCGGAAATTGTTCCCATCTGTATGCAGAAACAAGAATAAAACATATTAGACAGGTATCAAATCCACAAGCAAAGTCAAATGGAAGTGCTCAAATACTTTTACAAGATCCAAACGAAATCCATTTAGATCAAAAAACAGAAGTTAATAAGTAAATCAGCTAATGAAGAAAAGCGCAAGTGCCTTGTTCAACCCCGAAGAAAAATGTTCTCATGACTCAGAAAGTGTCTTTTACTTTTAGAGGCAAAAGGTTATCTTTCACAGGGGTTAGGCGCTAGAACTAGACACTAATCTAAGTTGAAAAATTTTATACTTTCTTACCTTATAGAAAAAGGAGGAATTATTTTGCCAGCTATAATAGGTCCTGTACAAATTGTAAATATTGCAGATGGAGTAGTACAGTTTGGAGACTCTCTGTTTATATCCCCAAAAGGCAACTCAAAAGCTACTTTAGGTTCCGGTACTTCTAATACTGGGGCATTCATTATTACCAATAATGGCTTAAGCGCCAGCAACTATATCGATACTAGTCTGCTTGATCAGCCAAATGTTGCGAACAATTAAACTCTCAATCGAGTAAAATAAGAGTGTCTATCTATAGTTTATTTCTAATCGCCTTTGTCTTAACAAAGGTGATTTTTCTACTAGGGGATATCAGGACTCCGAAGGAAACAATAATTTTTCCATAATCATTATATCGACAAACTGGCCATCTACTATTCCTTGATTTTTAAAGATGCCTACCTCTCTATACTTCATTTTATGATAGAGTCCTTGTCCCAACTCATTAAAAGGGAAGGTGAATAGCACTAATTTATAAAATTGGTTGGAAATTGCTTCATGTTCTATTCTTTTTAATAACAATTTACCAACTCCTTTTCCTCTATAGTCTCTATGTACATAGATAGATAATTCTCCTACTCCATCATAAGCTGGACGGGCATTATACTGACTAATGGAAGCCCAGCCAACAACCTTTCCTTCCTTATTTTCTGCCAAAATAGCACAATAGCGACTTTGATGATTTTGGAACCAAAACTTTATATATGCTGCATCTTTTTGTTCCATTTCAAGGGTTGCTATTCTATCTTCAATTCCTTGATTATAGATGGTTAATATATCTTGAAGATCGTCTTCTTCTACTTTTCTTATTAACAATTTAAACCTCTCCCCACTAAGAAAGTCTTTAAACATTGTTCGTTACTAAAATTGTATCCTCGCTTTGTCCATCTTATCATAAATAGTTTTTATAGAGGTTGTTCAAAAAGTCCTGTAAAATGACACGTCGCTTTCTCACGTATTTATTTAACTAGAGGAACTTTAACTAAAAGCGATTCACCTTTTAGCAATGTTTAATTCATCACATCCTGTGGAAGGTCGATGGCTTATTGTATTTTATTTGTAGTAATACGGATTAGCTCAATCATACAAAAAACTGCCCAACAATTTTTCATTGTCAAGGCAGTTTTTCCCCTTATCTTTTACATTGTTAAAATATGTGCTCCATCAAAAAAGAACAAATATTTTTCATCGATTTTGCGTTTTAACATTTTTTCTAAAGCTTCTGCATACAACTCTAGTTGCTTTTCATATCTCACTTCTAAAACGGGCTTTGCTTCTTCATAGCCACTTTTAAACTTTCCGGTTATCGTATCTGTTTTATAATCAAGCAGAACCGAACCTTCATCATCTTCAAAGTATACATCAATAATCCCCTGAACTAAGATTGATTCGTCTTCGCCTGCCCAATCTGCATATACTTGACTTGCCGGATACGCAATATTAAAAGGAATTTCTCGCACTAGTTTATTTGCATGCAGCATCCTTTGCCCAATTTTTGATTCGAAAAAGGATACTATTGCTGTTGGCTCAATCACTTCAGCCTGCTCTGAGGTGATTAATTCTTTTCTCAGCATATCTTCCAGCAAGCATTCAATCGAATAGGACGTAATTTCCGCCTGCAAATCAACATGCTGCATAACCATATGCATTGCTGTTCCTTTTTCAGCAGGACTTAATTTTTTTTCCTGCATAAATTTTGGTCGATTCCATATTGATTTGCTCCATTTTTGCAGCAGTTCTGTTCCACTTTCTTCGTCTATACTTTCACTTTGTCTTTTCAACTCAGAAACAGATTGTTTGGAACGATAGACCGTGCTGTCTACATGAGAATACTTCCATGCTAATGTTTGCTGAATCTGCTCATTATAGGGAGAACTTATGTTTACTTTTTGGCCGCTTATTACTTTCTCCAACCAATTATCTTGCTCTTCCTCTTGCTTTATTGTATAACTAAGCACTTCTTCTTTTGCAAGAATGCGTATATTCCATGAAGAAGAATGTTCCGCTATGTCATTATGTGCATGCCATTTTTCTGGATGCAGCAATACATTCTCTTGATGCCTCACTAAAGCAGGACCAATCCAATCCAAATAGGAATTCGCTGAGGCACGGTCAAACTCATTTAACAGCCAATTTCCATGCCCTGCAATTTGTGCCCATTTTTGCTTCGCTTTTTCCACATCATTAACCGAACCAATTAAGATCAATTTCTCTTTTGCTCGAGTTAATGCTACATATAATACGCGCATTTCTTCCGCTAACAGTTCCATTTTTTTCTTTTTTCTAAAAGCAATTTGTGAAAGAGATGGATAGGATATACGGTTTTGTACATTGATATATTTAGTCGCAAATCCTAAATCTTTGTCTAATAAGAATGATTTTTTTAAATCCATTGTATTAAAGTTTCTACCCAGTCCAGCTATAAAGACAACTGGAAATTCAAGGCCTTTACTGCTGTGAATAGTCATAATGCGAATAACATCTTCCTGCTCTGTTAATGCCCTAGCCGCACCTAAATCATTGCCTCTATCTCTCATTCTTTCTATAAAACGCAAAAAACGAAATAAACCGCGAAAAGACGTTGCTTCATACTGCCGAGCACGGTCATAAAGTGCACGCAGATTTGCCTGGCGCTGATTCCCAGCAGGCAGTCCGCCGACAAAATCATAAAAATGCGTATCACGGAATAATTTCCAAATCAACTCAGACAATGCCCCCTGCCTTGCTTGTGTACGCCAATCTGCCAGCATATTAAAAAATGGTTTTATTTTATCAAATAAAGCATCTTCCCTATTGGCTCGCTGATAAAGGAAGGCTTGTACCGCTTCAAAAAATGATCCCTGTTTTTTGGAAATTCTAATCGTGCTAAGCTCTTCCTCATTCAGTCCAACAATAGGCGAACGAAGCACAGAGGCTAATGGGATATCTTGATATGGATTATCAATTACTTTCAACAGAGACATCATTATATTTACTTCTGTTGATTCAAAATACCCGGTTGTTATATTAGCGTAAGTAGGAATATTAAACTGCTTTAACTCTTCCATTATTTGCGGCGCCCATGTCATGGAACGAAGCAAAATGACCATATCTTTGTACATCATCGGTCGGTAGCTTTTCGTTTTTGGATCGTACACTTCCTGTTTATTTTCAAACAGTTCATGTACTTTTTTGGCTATGCTCCTTGCTTCTAATTGGGATTGCTCCAGCTCTTGTGCATCGAATTCCTCTCTGCCATCTCCCTCATTAGGCTGTTTATCCTCTGCTTTTTGATTAATAAGCATTACTTCAATCGGATAAGGAATCTCCTCTGGATAAGCAGCACCTTTGACAAGCTCAGCACTTTCATCGTATTCAATTTCACCAACTTGCACTCCCATTATTTGTTTAAATAAATAATTGGTGCCGTGCAATATTTCTTTTCTGCTGCGAAAATTTTTAGCTAAATCAATTTTATAGCCTGAATCATCACGCTCTTGAAAACGGAGATATTTTGCTAAAAATAAATTAGGTTCTGCTAAACGAAATCGATAAATAGACTGCTTGACGTCGCCCACCATAAATAAATTCCCACTGGCTTCCTCGTCTGCTGTTACAAGCTGAAGAATTGATTCTTGCACTAAATTTACATCTTGATATTCATCTATTAAAACTTCTTTAAATTGCTCCCGATAATATTGTGCTGCAGCAGAAGGCCTAAGCAGATGCTCCTCTTCAGCAGTGGGATCATTTAAAATTTCTAAACAATAATGCTCTAAATCAGCAAAATCGACAAGCCCTTTTTCCGCCTTCGCTGCTTGAAAACGATTAGAAAAGGCCTGAACTAGCGCAACAAGTGTTTCGATATATGGTTTCATTTCCTTTATATCTTTTAAAAAGCTTTGCGGCATCCGTGAAAATAATTCACTTTGCATTTCCAGCAGAATTTTTTTTGCCCGGTCCCTTACTTGCTGCCCTTCTTCCACTAGAGCAGGATCATAATCATCGCCTTTACACGGCTTTGCCCGCGAAAATTTTAGTAATTGCATCCCTTCATACAACGTCTGCCAACCATCATTTTTTGCCTGCACTAGTACTTCCGTTTGAGCAAGATCATCTGAAAAATTGCTGGCTCTAGGTGCAGGACCGCCTGGAAGTTTTGTCAATTCTAAGCCATACTCCAGCAGCTGCTTGGCTCCTTCTAAATGAAGTTCAATATCAAATAATAGTTCTTTAGCAAAAGGCAGGTCTTCCACTCTGCAATCTTCTTCTATCTTATACATCTTTGTAACAGATGATAAGTAACCACTCGGAAATGGATTAGCCCGAGAAAAATCATATACCTCTTGTATAATTCTTTGTAAAGCATCATCGCTGCGATCACTTGTAAATGCGTCGACAAGGTCAAAAAATGCATTATTTCCATTTTTTCCATATTCTTCTTCAAACAGCTCTTCTAAACATTCATCTCGAAGCAGTTGTGCTTCTGTCTCATCTGCAATTCGGAAACCTGGATCCAAATCAATTAAATAATAGTATTTCCTAATCACTTCTAAACAAAAGGAATGGATGGTGGAAATATGCGCCTTATTCAACAATGCCAATTGTTTTTTTATATGCATGGAATGAGGGTTGGCATTCATTTCTTTTTCCAAAACATCCCCAATTCGATGCTTCATTTCAGCAGCTGATGCATTCGTAAACGTTACGACCAATAATTCATCTACATTAATAGGAGTTTCTGATACAATTTTCCGAATCATTCTTTCTACTAATACAGCAGTCTTCCCTGATCCTGCCGCCGCTGCGACTAATATATCCTGCCCGCTTGTCATAATGGCATTCCACTGATCATCTGTCCATGTCACATCACTCGGTTTTACAGGAATTTCAGCCTTCCTCATGTCTATTTGCCTCCTTTTTAATCAATTCAAGCGCCTCTTCTTTTGAATAGGTTGTCAATTGGCGGAATTGGTTTGATTCAATTGCCTCATCAAACTGGCAGACTGATTTAAATGCACAAAACGTGCATGGCTTTTTTTCCTTTAATTTATATGGTGCTATATCGACCGTTCCACCAGTAATTTTATTTCCAGCATCCACATACTTATGGCGAACAAACTGTTGTAAATGATGAAAGTCTTCTTTTGAAGCAACTTTTGAGCGTTTAGATAATGTTCCATCTGTTTTAATTCCTGCTGGAATGATAGCTGAATCACCTTTTTCCAATGTTGCATCCATCAAACGAATCACATTTTCTTCTCCAAGCATTAAACCATTCATCTTAAACTTTTTTAATAATTCTTCTTCTATTTCCTCTAATGTTAAAATCCTTTTACTAGTAAGCATCGGATTATGAACATGGAAATAAAGAACACCTGCCGGATTCGCTTTTTTATCCACTAGCAGTTCGCTGTTTGTAATGATCAAATCTAAGTACGTAAGCATTTGCAGAGATAATCCGTAATACACTTCATTCATATTTAGTTCATGTGCACTTGATTTGTAATCAATGACACGCAAAAACACTTCGTTATCGACTTCCCCTTTATCGACCCGATCTATTCTGCCAACTAATTCCATCTTACTGCCATTTCTCAACGGAAATGAAAGGGAAGGAAGCTTTCCTTTTGGACCAAACTCCAGCTCTAAATCAATTGGTGAAAATCCGCTTAACTTCGCATGTTCACTCAAAATATAAGAAGCTCTGCTTATAATTTGTTCGAGCTTTCTCTTAATATAATGATGTCGATTCGTACTCAATAAAATTTCATTCTGCAGCTTTGGTGCTAACATATCTACGGCATCTTTCGCCAAGCCTTCACATTGTTTTCTCGTTAAATCAGACCATAATAACTTTTCTTGGAGAACCGTTTCTGCAATCGACTTTAAAGCTGCATGAAATAAATCTCCAATGGCTGGTGCTTCTAACCGAAACACTTGCCGTTCCCGAAGCTTTAATCCATGATTGGCAAAATGAGAAAATGGACAGGACTGGAATAGTTCCATACGCGATACACTGGCTGTTATCGTTTCCCCATATAGCTCTTTACTTGTTGTTTCTGCTAATGGCTTTGTAGAATTTTGATACGTTAAGCTGGAAAAAACCTTTGTGGCTGCATCCTTCCAGCCGTGATTATCCATATAAGCATTGTAAACATCCCACCAAAAGTCATAAATAGGATAATTTCGCTTCTTCAATTGCAGCTGTCCTGTTAGGTAAGATAAGCTTGTTTTCCACTGCACGGCATAATCAAGCTGCCCTGTTTCTCCTAACTCTTTTGGATCCGCCATAAAATAAACGGTCTCTGCATGAGGAAAATGCTCTCTCATTCTTTTTATATAAACAGAGGGTAATAATGACTTTCCCTCGTCATTTGCTAATGGATAGGTTAAATAAAGAAGTTCAGATGGTGTCGTAAATGCTTTGTAAGCGAGAAATTCTTCGTCTAATAATCTTGTTTTACTTGTTGGTGCAATCTTCATTCCACTCATAATGAGACTTTCTCTGTCACTATCTGCAAATATGCCTTCATCGGCAAACCTAGATGGAAATACGCCTTCATTTAAGCCAATGACAAAAGCTGCCTTTACATGATCTAAACGAGATTTCTCTAAATCTGCAATTAGAACTTGGTCAATAGCTGGTGGAACAAGAGAGAAACGTAGCGTATCAAGTCCAGCATCGAGAATAGCGGCAAATTGCTTATTTGTGATGTTCTCTTCTCCAAGCATTTCTACAAACTGATCCAATAAATCGACTATGCTGTTCCATGCTTGATCATGTTCACTCGCTTTTACCAGCTCGCCTTTTTGTTCTGATTCAGTCTTCCAATTCTCTAATTTTGTCGGAACTTCTAATTCTTCTAAAAATAAATACAATGCCTCACATTTCGAACGTCCGGATTTTGCTCGCTTTAACCTTTTTCCTAATCGTACTAACGGCGCTGTTAAGGACAGCCGGATTTCATTTAATATTTGCTCAATCTTTCTCTCCTGATCTGTTTGTACACCTTGCTCCCAATCCAAACCTTGAAATCTTCTATATTTCCAGCGATCCCTTTTTGTCCACTTATCGCCTTTTATTCCGTTAGCTAAACAATAGTTTTCTAACTGATCGACTTTTACTCGCAACCTATCTTTTTCTTCATGCAAAGGAAACAACAATTCTGTTTTAATGGCACGGAATACTGGCTCATATCTCCAATTTGTTTCGAAAATCTCCAATGAGGACCGAATCAGTTCTATCAATGGATGAAAATGCATCGTTCTTTTTTGATCAATAAAAAACGGAATCTGATAGTCTGTAAAAATAGTTTCAATAATATTTTGGTATTCGGCCATATTCCGTGAAAGCAAACTAAAATCCCGATAGCGATAATTTTTCTGACGAATAAGCTTTAATATTTCTCTTGCTATTCCTTCCACTTCTGCCCTTGGATTCACACTTTCAGCAAAATGGACCGCACTTTCTCCTTCAAATGCTTTATATGGCCTGCTGTCAAAATAAGCCTCTAAATGATTTAATGATTCCTGTTTGCTTCGTTTTACTTCTTGAAGAATGGTTTCTTCCACTTTAAGTCCAAATTGTTTTGCCATTGTATAAATCGTCTGAAATGTCTCTCCAGACATACGAAATAAATCAAGTTCATTCGGAATTTCATTTTTATACGGTTTATCTAAAGTAAATGTAATCGTTACATTACTGCAAGTATTCATTAATTGTTGAATAATTAAATATTCCTGTGGTGTAAAACTGTAGAATCCATCGATATATATTTCTGCTTTTTGTAAATAGGCTGAAGCTGAAATGCTTTCTGCAAGCAGACGAAAATAATCTTCGCTGTCGATATATTTTCCGATTATATTTTTTTCGAATTTCTCAAAAATCAGCTCTAAATCATGAAGCTTGTTCTCCAGTACTTTATTTAAACCGGCACCAGAGGACAACTCGTCTTGTTTGGTTATTAATTCTTCTGGGGTTACACAATATCTTCTAAATTCCGTTATAAGCTGCTCTACCTGACTAATAAATCCAGTTTTATCTGCCGCCTTTTTAAACAAGGTTAGATCTTCTTTATTTTCTTCAATTATTTTGCGAATGAGCATGCTGATGCCAACACTATTTATATGATAACGGCTAATTCCGCCTGTTTCTTGTAAAATTCTCCATGCAAGTCTAGTAAAACTATATGTTTGGGCGCGGAACATTCCTCCGATTCCTTTGCTTGTAACTAAACGCTGATCAGATAGAAATGTCATCTGATCTGGCACTAAATAAATAATAGGATTGCCTTCTGGATCTGCTAATAGCTTCTGGCGAATTTCTTCTATACAAAGAGTCGTTTTTCCACTACCAGCCCGACCAACTAATAATCGTACGGACATACTAGCTCTCCTCTCCTACCTTTTATACTTCTATAATCATCATAACATACAAACGAATGTTCTTATAAGTTCGTGTTTAAGTTCTTCTTTACCTAAAACGATTCAAAAACAAAAAAAGAACCCGATGAGTTCTTTTTTAAAAGGAAAACTGAAATTCATCTAATGGCCAATAGCGCAAACTCACTTTTCCCACTACTTGATCGATCGGGATAAATCCAAAATGCCTGCTATCCCAGCTTCCTAAACGATTGTCACCTAATACAAACAACATATCTTTAGGAACACTGCTTTTACCGGTGATTTCCTTCAAAGTAAAATCACCTGTCAGTCGGCCTGCTGCCACTTGCTTACGATAGCGATCTAAAAAAGATTCTCTATACATTTCTCCATTTATATACAAGTGATCATCCTTATACTCCACTTTATCTCCGGGAATACCAATAACCCTTTTTACATAGTCTTCTTTTTTATTTGCATGGAAGACAATAACATCAAAATGGTGAAAGTCACGAACTTTATACCCTATTTTATTCACGACCAACTTATTTCCATTTTGCAATGTGGGCATCATCGATTCTCCCTCCACCTCATAATTGGAGAAGAAAAAAGCACGAATTAAGATAAAAATGACACCGCCGACAGCTAGTGCCTTCAGCCATTCTATGCTTTCCTTTTTAAACGCTTCTTTCACTGATTATCTCCTCCAAGAGCACTAAATCCTTCTTTTTATGCCTTTTCTCTTTCTTTTCCTTCACTTGTATGGTTCATTTTGGCTTCTACCCGTTTTCCGACATACCACAGTATCAGAATTGCTATCGCTACAGGAATCGTACGCAATGGCTGGGCAATCATCGACTTTAAATCATATCCAATAAAACTAATAGTAAAAATCATTACTAATTTCCCTGCAATAACGGCAAGAAAATATTGACCCACTCCAATTCTTGATAATCCGGCTACAATATTAACTAATGCGGATGGAGTAAAGGGAAAGCATAAAAGAATAAACAATGGTCCAAATCCATGTTTTTCAATCCACGCCATGAGTTTCTGCACCTTTTTATGATTTCTAATAAAACGTAATAATTTTTTTTGGCCATACCTTCTAGCCAATAGAAATACTAACAATGCTCCTCCACATGTGCCAATCCAAGAATAAAGAAAACCAAACCAAAAACCAAATGCATTTACATTCGCCATAATGAATAAAAACAATGGCAAGAATGGAATAAATGCTTCAAGCATTGGTAGTAAAATTCCTGGAAGTGGTCCAAAAGAACGATAACTATCAATTAAATGCATAATATTTTCAATTGTAAACCATGCTTTAATTGTTTCCATATCCATAAAAAAACTCCTTGCCATTCTTTACGCAATTAAATTATATACTTTTCCCACCATCTTCTTTTATTACTCAACCATACATTTAAAAAGACGATGGGCATATCTACGTAATTTTTGTGTTCACACAAGCTA
>JBDNRM010000109.1:0-14038 GCA_047718615.1 Bacillus sp. (in: firmicutes)
GCAATACATGAAGAAGAATTTATAACTGCGAAGTTTGAGTTAACTAGATGAAAAAACATAAATAACCAGTATAAGGAAGTAACCATTTAAGTGCTAAATTAGAGAATGTTCGTCATTGCCTCTTCTATTTAGTTATGTCTCAGCCTCTTCCTATTAATAACAGCTTAGAAAGGAAAAGAGGACAGATATTGAGTGGAAATGTTTTATTAAAAGGGAAAAGAGTAAACCTCCGAAGCATTCAAGAAAAAGATTTAACCAAATTATGGAATCTTATTTACGGAGAAAAATATCCAGAATGGAAAAAATGGGATGCTCCTCACTATCCATTAGAAAAACTAGAGTACGAAGTATATCAGAATAGGATGCAACAACTGCTTCAGACAAAAGAGATTGAATCTAGATTAATAATCGAGATTGATCAAATAATTGTCGGAACTGTAAGCTTTTATTGGGAACATAAACCGTCAAATTGGCTGGAAATGGGAATCGTTATCTATGATCCAGTCTATTGGAATGGAGGATATGGAACCGAATCTTTAAGTATGTGGACCGAATATTTATTCACTCATTTACCGCTTGTGCGAGTTGGACTAACGATATGGTCTGGAAATAAGGGAATGATAAAGGTAGCTGAAAAGCTTGGAATGCAGGAAGAAGGTGTGTTAAGAAAATGTAGATTATACAAGGGAGAGTATTTCGATTCAATAAGGATGGGGATTTTGAGAGAAGAATGGGAAGCTGCAAGGAATAAATAATAAATAACACAAGATAAACAAGTAGCTATAGAATAAGCTCTTTGTCTATCTTGTGTTGTTTTTTTAAACTCGAGATTTGTTGAATAAATTTGTACTTAAGCTTCTGCCAAAACATCGGCAAAGGCTTTTGCATAAGGTGGAAGATCTGGGGGACGTCGGCTTGAAATAATGTGACCGTCCACAACAACAGGTTCATTATGCCAAATAGCACCAGCGTTTTCCATATCATCTCGAATCCCTGGTGTGCTTGTTACATTTACACCATTTAAGATTTTAGCGGATATTAATACCCAACCAGCATGGCAAATTTGCCCAATTGGTTTTTTGTGTTCATGCATATGCTTTACCATATCTAAAACCTCAGGGTAGCGGCGTAGTTTATCTGGTGCCCAGCCGCCAGGAACAAGAATGGCATCATATTCAGATGCTTGTATATCCGAAAACGCATAGTCAGACAATGCTGGCACTCCATATTTCCCGATATATGTTTCATTCGCTTTCTCTCCAACTAAATGAACCGCTGCTCCTTCTTCTTGAAGACGCAATACCGGATACCAAAGTTCCAAATCTTCAAAATCAGGACTGACAAGAGCAATTACCTTTTTATTTTTTAAACGCATAAACAACACCTCCAAAGTTTAGTATAGCATGTATAAGTGCTGATTAAAAAAAGACAGCTTCTTAAGAGAATAACTGCAAAAATTTGGTGGCTGGAAAAAGGGAGAACAAATTAGAAGTAGTGCAACTGAACCTTTTCAGCAGGGAAAAGAGTTACATTACTCTTTTTATAAATCATGCCGCATCGTTAGTGATGCGGCATGATTTAAGCGATAAGATTTCAGGCAACTTCAAATATAAATATTACATAATGTTATAGACTCGTATATCTATTATTGCCTTTCTCTTTCATTTAATGAAATGTAAATATGTATTTCGGCGTTTTCTCCGTCACTGCCGCTTTGATATTCTTCAAAGTCACTAGCATACTTTCGATTTAAATCCATTTTCCAAAGCTTCTGCCAAAATGCGCCTACCGCTTGCATATCTCCTATCACAATAAATTTTGCGTATTTTCCAGCAGATATGATGTGTTGCTGCAAAGAAGGAGGTATATCAGAAGTATGCTGAACTTCTGTACACACCATCATATCGTAATCTCCATTTACATCGCTTTCGTAATTGGTATATAAACCAATTGTTTTCTCATTTCGTTTGTGAGGGATGGATTGATAAACACCTTGTTCAAAGAAACCTTTCCATAGGTCCCCAATTTCTTTTCCCATTGTTGGACGATTGTTGTTCATGCGAATTTTTAATCCTGCTACTAATTTTTCCTCTAAATCAATGATTTCATAATCCATTCTTTAAACCACCATTTCTTTTAAGATGATTAAAGTATAGCAACGCTAATATGACAACAGTATGTCATATTACTAGCGAAAGTATGTATTGTTAAAAATGATTAACGGGGAGATAAATACTTTTTCAATCCTTCTTGATATTTTTCTATTATTATTTCTCTTAGATGTGGTGGCTCTACTACCTCAGCACAATTTCCATAGGATAGGATATATCCATATAACCACTCGTTTTCTGGAAATGAAATAGAGACGGTAAAGCTGCCATCTGCATTTTTATGAATACATTGAGGATCAAATTCGTCATAAAGGCGATATGCAATAGATGAATCAAACCGTAAGACAATGGTGATTTTATCCGTATGTTTAGTGTTCGAATTTCCCCATATATCCTGTGGAATTTCTCTTTCAAAAGTCGTGTTTAAAGGATGGAGGCTCTTCATGCGTGAAATTTTAAAAAGTCGATAGTCATTTTTTGTTGTGCAAAAACCGTGGAGATACCAGCCTCTACCTTTAAAAAGAAGCTTAAGCGGTTCGATCCTTCTTTCTGTTTTTTCTCCGGAGGAATTGAAATAATCAAAAGCTATCATATCTTTCGCTAAAACTGCTGTTTTAATCGTGTTAAACATATCTTTTTCTCTATCGTTGCTTCCCCAGTTTGATAGATCAATTTCCATCCAATTTGTTGTTTGCTTATTGAATAGAAGACTTAGTTTGTTAAATACAGACTTTATATCGGGGAAATTAGCAGCATGAAGGCTTTGTAAGCTTACTAGAATATCGTTTTGTTCTTTATCTGAAAAAAGGGATTTATTCAATACAAAATGATCTAAAAGCTGAATACCACCTCCTCTTCCTCTATTTGTATACACAGGTATTCCTGCAGCCGAAAGAATATCCATATCACGATAAATCGTCCGAGTAGACACTTCAAAATGCTCGGAAAGTTCTTTAGCTGTTATGCTTTTTTTATTCAGTAATAAATAAACGATCTCAAATAATCGATTAATTTGCATAAAACACCGCCTTATAACTAGTATAAAACATTATATCCATTATTTTGGCTTATCCTTTTAAATTGTTTATTGCTGTGCAAACAATAATAGTGTATGATGCATAGTATAAATAATTAGTGTATGACATACAGTATTGGAAAGAGGCGAATAATGAGCAGCTTACTACAATCTTTAACGACAGAATTAAGGAGAGGTACATTAACATTGGCCGTATTAAGTCAGCTGAAAACACCACAATACGGCTACTCTCTTGTGCAGTTATTAGAAAAAAGTGGGATAACGATTGAGCAAAGTACATTGTATCCATTGCTTCGTCGTTTGGAGAAACAAGAGCTGGTAACAAGTAGTTGGGATACGTCAGAAAGCAGACCACGAAGGTATTATGTGCTGAGTAGATATGGAGAAGAGATATTGGAGCAATTAACAAAAGAATGGAAAAAGATGTCGAAAGAGTTATTTCTTTTATTAAAGGGGGAGGAATTAGGATGAGTTTAATAGCGTTGTATATTCATGAAGTAATACGAAGGCTTCCAGAAAAACAGCGGGAGGATATAGCCCTTGAACTTCATTCAACAATTCAGGATATGCTGCCAGATGAATATTCAGAAGAAGAAGTGAAAGCTGTTCTGTCTCAATTAGGAAATCCAGCTGTGCTAGCAAGTGGATATCAAGATCGACCGATGTATTTAATTGGGCCACGTTATTTTGACATATATATTAATCTAATAAAAATGATTTTACCAATCGCAGTAGCCATTTCGTTCATTTCGATGCTTGCTGATAATTTGATCTCTTACAACGCGGAGAAAGGGTTGGTAAATGCTATTCTGCTAGTTGTTTTACACGGTATTGGAACAATATTTAGTACAGGAATTCAAGTGTTTTTCTGGATAACTGTTGTATTTGCGATTTTAGAACGAACGGATCATGCGAAAAGTGAACAGCCATTAACCGCAAGTTTTAAAGAATGGTCACCTGATGATTTAAAGAAACTTTCTGATTTTCCTAAAGGGAAAAAGATTTCAAAAATCGAAGTATTTGGCGGATTATTATGGACGGCTATTTGGGCAACCGTATATTATAATGCAGGGAACCTATTAGGTGTTTATGAAAAGAAAAGTGGAGTGCTGGAATTTGTAATGCCTGTTTTTAATCTAGAGGTTTTGCATGCTTATTGGATGATAATTGGAATGGTGATAGTGTTAGAGATTGCGATTGCTTTTTACAAAATGATTACAGGAAAATGGACGAAAAAATTAGCTCTTTTTCACGCATTTTATCAATTAATTTCAGTAAGTATTTTTATTATGATGATTAGTAATATAAAATTATTTAATCCAGCGTTTATTACGTATATGGATGCTATATTTACGTTTCATGATGATTGGCTGAAACTATCATTAGCAGTGACTGGAATTATCGTTGTTTTTATTGCTCTATTTGATTGTTATCAAGGCTTTCGGAAAGCGAAGATTAAGTATTTTACTAAATAGAGTCAAAGGAACATTTTTCTTCATGCATGAAGGTACTTGTTTTCTATTGCTATGGCTGGAATAAAAATATCTCCAATTCAGAATTTCTATTATTATTTTCTCTGTTTCTTGATGAGGTAAAGAAGAATCGATATAATAAAGAAGAATAAAATCGGAATTTTCGAATAAATAAAATTGGAGTTGAATGGATTGGGGATTTTTTCTAACGAGGCATTAAAGGGAAAACATATTTTAATTACTGGTGCAACCGGTGGGATAGGACAGGAAACGGCTAAAGTGATTGCAGCGATGGGGGCTTCGGTTTCTATTACTGGTCGCAAAGTGGATGTCTTAGAAAATTTACGCAAAGAACTTTTAAACTTTACGGAGGAAGAGAACATCTTCGCAAAAGCGGCTGATTTAAGTGATGAGTCTGATAGAATGGATCTTGTACAAAGCTGTGAAGAAAAGCTCGGCTTTATTTATGGTCTTGTCAATACGGCAGCAATTATGGGAGGAACGGTCGTAGATCAATTAGAAGAAACGGATGTTAGAAACATGATGGATATTAATTATATATCTACGTTTAATCTTACTAAGCTTGTCTATCAAAAAATGAGAGAAAATCATGCTGGTGCTATTGTTAATGTATCTTCCCTTTCCGGATTAAGAGGAACATATGCAAATGCTGCTTATTCTGCCAGCAAATTTGCTTTAATTGGATTCACCCAATCCCTTGCGCTTGAGGCGATTCAAGAGAATATACGTGTTAATGCCGTTTGTCCAGGCTTTGTTGACACAGAGATGGCGAATGAATATATAGAAATAAATGCGAAGGCAAATAATGTATCCTTTGAAGAACAGAAAGTAAAAAGTGCAAAAAGCATTCCCTCAGGCAGATTTACTAGTCCAATAGAAGTTGCAAATACGATTGCTTTTCTATTAACAGATGCAGCTAATAATATTGTCGGCGAATCTGTGAAAATTTCTGGTGGAGCGGTTATGCGTTAGTAGAACATGGGGATATTTTTAAATTTTACCGAAAGAATAGGAGGGGAATCTTTCTTAGCAGCTTACATACATCACGTAGCCTCCTGTTGAAAAAGCAGAAGTGGATTCGGCTGGTTCTGAGAAGCGCGTTGATCTTCTGGAAACCGAATCCCCTGTTTTATGAAGTTTCCCTTGATAATATTGGTTAAAGTATAAGAGATATTAAAAAATAATAAGATGAATGTCAACACTCTTCTTACTTAATAAGATCATTCCGATTACCAACATGGTTATTTCAACTTAATGCGCACTCTTTTTGTTGTAGAACGAATAATCCATAATGCTATACTAAGCAGAACAAAGGTGCCAATTACGGATAGAGAAAATGAAAATTCCCATTGGCTATGAATAGTTATTAGTTTCTTTAATGGATTTTTTAATTCAAATTGCCAAAAAATGTCAGAAATAACCACTAAAATTATTGCTTGGATAATATAGAGAATTCCAGCTGCACCAAAGCGGTAGAACCCAGCTCCAATCAACCACCCTGCTACATAATAAACAAGGATATTTAAACTATAAACAGCGATTATTAATACCCATGATGCTTCCGGTCCCAAAAAAGAGCCAGTTTCTATTGCAGGTACAAAAAAATTCTCCACTAAGGCGACGATACCTGCAATGATCATAATCATTAAGGAAACAATAATCGCTGAAATTGATCCGCCAAAGAAGTAGTCTTTTCTTGAGACTCCTTGTTTGACATAAAAAGTGAGAAATCCAGAAACTGAAATGATTCCAATCACAAGCATATATATTTTTGCGGGCTGATAGGAGAATGTAAGAAAGCTTTTGTGAGTGATAGTTGTATCTCCACCAATCATTCGTAAGGCAATATATAGAACAAAAACTATAGAGAGAAACCATGCTGACCATGTTAATTGCAGCCATGACATATCAGTGGCAATCTTTGAAATATTATTTTTTGTTTTCATTTTCAATCTCCTCGCTCGTAAGATAAATAAATAAGTCTTGCAGGGAAACAGGACCTATCTCCAACTCATTTTGTTCGGCTATTCTACGATCTTCCTCCGTGATTTCACCATACACCATAACTGATTTTGTTCCTCCAAGCTGCTGGGTATTTAGCTGGTTTCTATTCTTTACAAATTCCTCTACTGCGTTAGTACCGCCAGTAATAGAAGAACCCCTCTCAAGCAGTTGGTCAATCGGTGCTTTCATCAGGATTTTACCTTTGTGAAGAATGATGACCTCTTCAAATAAATAATCCATCTCTGATACTAAATGGGTTGAAAGGATAATGGTTCTAGCATGCTGAGAATGATCCTCCATTATTTCTTTGTAAAATTTCTCTCGTGTAGGTGCGTCCATTCCATTATAAGCTTCATCAAAAATGGTTATGAGAGAACGGCTTGCAAGACCAATGGTCACATTTAAGGCTGACTGCATTCCTTTTGAAAGCTGTTTAACTTGTTTATCTAATGGAAGGTTAAACAGCTTCACTAGTTTATCAGCGTATACCCGATCAAAGTTTGGTCGATAGCGCTCTGCTGCTTCAAGCATGCCTTTCACTTTTTCTGTTTCATCGCTATAATCCGTTTCGTAAACAAAGGCAACATGCTGCATTATGTTCGCGTTCTCAAAAGGTTCTATTCCACCGATTGTAATACTGCCTTCTGTTGGTTCAATAAAGGAAGCTAATAAAGAAAGAAGAGTAGATTTTCCTGCTCCGTTTCGTCCAATTAGACCATAAATTCTACCGCTTTCTAGCTGAAAACTGATATCTTTTAAGACGTTAAATGTACCAAAATTTACAGATAATTGATTAATAGCTATATCGAAATTCATATTTGATCTCCTTTAAATTTTTTTATCATATTCGTTATCTCCCTGTTGGAAATCCTTAATTTTTCTGCTTCTTGTAACATGGGCAACACATACTGGTCAACAAATAATTCTTTTCTCTGCTCTAATAGTTTCTCTTTTGCTCCTTCCGAGACAAACATGCCTACACCCCTTTTCTTGTAAATGATCCCGGCCTCGACGAGTAAATTAATCCCTTTTGCGATCGTTAAATGATTAATTTTATAAAATTGAACAAGCTGTGTTGTGGAAGGAATTTGCTCATGTTCCTTTAGCTGTTCATTGACTATTTGATCTTCTATACGATCTTTTATTTGTAAAAAAATAGGTTTGTTAGCATCGAATGATGGACTCAGTTGAAATCACCACCTTTTTAAGTTTGTTGTATAGTTATATAGTTGTGTATATAACTATAGTTGGTGAACCTGAATATGTCAATACATCATTAAATAATAGGCAATCAAGATTTTTGACATACACTGAAATGGAAAGTAAAATGATGGTATCTAATGTAGAAATACTTGTTTTGCTCTTTGATGAAGGGAAATATCACTTCTCCAGCAGACTTCTGTGATCCCTAGAATGGATGTTGCATAATCAAAAAAGACCAATATTCATAGGTTATTTACTGAAAAAATGATTGCGTTTTCAATTGGTTAAGAAGATAAGAGAATGATATATTTAATCATAAAAGAGCGGAATAAGTTAGGTTACATTAAGATGCTTTCAGGGTAAGAAAGGAAAGATAAAAGCAGATTTTACAGATCAGATGGCACCATACTTTTATACTATTATAAAAAGGGAGTTTTTGATGATGGCTACTGCTTTAGATGCTTTAAATGTTTTGGATAAAGAGTATAAATTATATATTAATGGTAAATGGGGAACAGGAACAGAAGGAAAATTAATGAGCAGCTATAATCCAAGTAATGGTGAGAAGCTTGCAGACTTTGTTGATGCATCCTATGCAGATGTCGATGCAGCAGTAGATGCTGCTGCAGAAGCATTTAAAACCTGGAAAAAAGTTAGTTTACTAGAAAAAAGCAATATGCTTTTGAAAATTGCTGATTTAATAGATAAAAATGCCGAACGTCTAGCTTTAGTGGAAACATTAGATAATGGGAAGCCATTAAGAGAAACAAAAGCTATTGATGTTCCATTGAGTGCGGATCATTTCCGTTATTTTGCTGGTGTTATTCGCTCAGAAGAAGGCACAGCACAAACCTTCGATCAAGACACATTATCCATTGCGATTAAGGAACCAATTGGAGTAGTTGGTCAAATTATTCCATGGAACTTTCCATTATTGATGGCAGCTTGGAAAATTGCACCTGCAATAGCAGCAGGAAATACAGTTGTTATTCATCCTTCCTCCTCTACTTCTTTAAGTTTATTAGAATTAGCAAAATTATTAGATCAAGTGTTGCCTGCTGGTGTTGTCAATATTATTACTGGTCGTGGTTCTTATTCTGGTGATTACATGTTAAAACATGACGGATTTGCTAAATTGGCATTTACCGGATCAACAGATATTGGATATGAAGTAGCAGAGGCAGCTGCAAAAAAATTAATTCCAGCCACATTAGAATTAGGCGGAAAATCTGCAAATATCATTTTTGATGATGCACCAATTGAACGTGCATTGGAAGGCATTCAATTGGGAATTCTTTTTAACCAAGGGCAAGTTTGCTGTGCAGGTTCCCGTATCTTCATTCAAGAAGGGATTTATGACGAGTTGCTTGCTAAAATGAAACAAGCATTTGAAAATGTAAAAGTTGGTTTCCCATGGGAAGAAGATGTGAAAATGGGAGCGCAAGTAAATGAACGTCAATTAGAGCAGATACTAGCACATGTTAAAATCGGGGAAAAAGAAGGTGCAAGACTTGTAACAGGCGGCTGCAGATTAACAGGTGATGGCTTAGAAAAAGGGGCGTTTATGGCTCCAACCATTTTAGCAGATGCTTCCAATGATATGCGGATTGCCCAAGAAGAAATATTTGGCCCAGTAGCAACGGTTATTAAATTTAAAACAGAAGAGGAAGTCATTGAGCTTGCCAACCAATCGGAGTTTGGATTAGGCGGGGCGGTATTTTCTCGGAATATTAATACAGCTTTACGAGTTGCCCGCGGTATCGAAACAGGTCGGGTTTGGGTGAATACGTATAATCAATTGCCAGCAGGTGCACCATTTGGCGGATACAAAAAATCTGGTATTGGCCGTGAAACATATAAAAGTATAATAGATAGCTATACACAAACAAAAAATATTTATATTGTTACAAAAGAAGAAACAGATGGAATGTATTAAAAGATTTGTAACGATGGAGATTTTTCTTTCTCGAAAATATAAATAGACGTAAAAAAGCTGGAATCAATTGATTCCAGCTTTTTTATATGGGCAAGGTGGTGAAGCGAGCTTTCATAAAAGTTTCTTATTAAAAATGATCTAGATTAATAGGAAAGGAGAAAATTGTCGCATTTTCATTTTTTTTAATATACAAAAAATCTGTACATTAGAATTATTATCTGTTAGAATTTTATTGAAAGTTGCATTAGGTAAAAATATTTTCGTGTATGTAAATAATTTGTCCTAATGCAAGGGAGGGTGTTATGAAAGTTATTTCAGTGAAAGATTTATCCGTTTCCTACAATGGAAATCCAGCTTTATATCAAGTCAATGTTGATTTGGAAATTGGCAAATTAATTGGTGTTATTGGTCCAAATGGTGCAGGAAAATCAACTTTTATAAAAGCATTACTCGAATTAACACCGAAAGATGGAGGGAAAGTGGAGATTTTCCAAGAGCCAGTAAAGAAAAATAAAAAAAGAATTGCTTATGTACCACAAAGAAGTAATATTGATTGGACATTTCCAATTACTGTATTAGATACTGTGGTATTAGGAACGTACCCAACACTTGGTCTTTTTCGCCGTCCTGGCAAGAGAGAAAAAGAATGGGCATTTGAATGTTTAAAACGAGTAGGCATGGAAGGGTTCGCTAAAAGACAAATAGGAGAATTATCTGGCGGACAACAGCAACGTGTATTTATGGCGAGAGCACTTGCTCAAAAACCTGAACTTTTTCTGTTGGATGAACCGTTTGTCGGCATTGACATGGCAAGTGAAGAAGTAATTGTCAACATTTTAAAGGAATTAAAAGCAGATGGAAAAACGGTAGTTGTTGTTCATCATGATTTAAGTAAAGTAGAAAAATATTTTGATGATCTTATCCTGTTAAATAAAACAATTATTAAAGAAGGATCAGTTAGTGAAGTATTTACAAGACAACATATTATTCGCGCATATGAAGCGGATTTTCACTTTCACTCCTTTTGGCAAGATGAAACAGTGCAGCATTCTAATACTAATGCAGAGCAAGTATAGAAAGGAGGAACAAAAATGGAATTTTTTCATGCGTTAATGGATTATGCATTTTTACAAAAAGCATTATTAACTTCTGTAATGGTTGGCATTATTTGTGGGGTGATTGGCAGTTTTATTATTTTAAGAGGAATGTCTTTGATGGGAGATGCAATCTCTCACGCTGTTTTACCAGGTGTTGCGATTTCTTATATCTTTGGCATAAATTTCTTTTTTGGGGCAGTAATCAGTGGAATAATAGCCGCCCTTGGCATTGGATATGTAAGCCAAAATAGTCGAATTAAAAATGATGCCGCTATTGGAATTATGTTTAGTACATTTTTTGCATTAGGAATTATCTTAATTACGATGGTGAAAAGTTCAAGTGATCTTTATCATATTTTATTTGGAAATGTGCTAGCCGTTCGATCTTCTGATATGTGGATTACGTTTTTCATCGGATTATTTATTCTAGTTGTTGTATTTGTATTTTTTAAAGAATTATTAGTAAGCTCTTTTGATCCTACTATGTCAGCAGCATATGGTTTGCCTAATAAAGCCATTCATTATTTACTAATGACATTGTTAACGCTAGTAACAGTGGCATCCTTACAAACTGTTGGAATTGTTCTTGTTGTTGCCATGTTAATTACACCAGCATCCACAGCGTATTTATTGACGAATAGACTTTCTGTAATGATAGGGCTTGCTGTGATTTTTGGAACGTTAGCTTCCATTATTGGACTTTATTATAGTTATATCTACAATTTAGCATCAGGAGCATCCATTGTTGTTGTTGCAACGATATTCTTTTTACTTGCGTTTATCTTTTCACCAAAGCAAGGAATTCTATGGAATAAAATGAGATCACGTAAACAACGTGTCCGATCACGTGAAATATAAACATTATATAAAAGGGGGATTCTTTTTATGAAGAAAATAGTTTTAACTGTTTTGATGTCCATATTATTAATCGTTGGAGTAGCTGCCTGTGGTAAATCGAGTAATTCAACAAGCAAGGAAGAATCAAATGGTAAAGTGAAAATAGTAGCTACTTATTCCATTCTTGCTGATATTATTAACAATGTAGGTGGAGATCATGTATCTGTTCACTCTATTGTACCAGTAGGGAAGGATCCGCACGAATATGATCCATTGCCAGCAGATATTCGTGCAAGTACAGATGCAGATATGATTTTTTATAATGGCTTGAATTTAGAGACAGCAAATGGCTGGTTTAATAAAATGTTGGAAACAGCAGGTAAAAAAGGTAAAGAAGATGAACAAGTTTTTCGTATTAGTAAAGGCGTTACACCAAAATATTTAACGTCAAAAGGCAAAGAATCAGAACAGGACCCACATGCATGGCTTGATTTAAATAATGGAATTAAATATGCAGAAAATGTACGTGATGCTTTAATTAAAAAAGATCCGAAGAATAAAGAAGATTATGAAAACAATGCAACAGCTTATATAAAACAATTAAGCGATTTACACAATGAAGCAAAAGCAAAATTTGCTGATATTCCAAAAGAACGCCGTGTATTGGTAACGAGTGAAGGGGCATTTAAATATTTCTCTGCTGCATATGGATTACAAGCAGAATATATTTGGGAAATCAATACAGAAAGTCAAGGAACAAGTGCACAAGTAAAACGAATCGTTGATATTATTAGAGAAGGTCATGTCCCAGCATTATTTGTTGAATCAAGCGTGGATCCAAGAAGCATGGAAATGGTTTCTCAAGATTCAGGTGTGGACATAAAAGGGAAAGTATTTACGGATTCAATCGGAAAACCTGGCTCTGATGGAGATAGTTATCTTAAAATGGTAAAATGGAATCTGGATACGATTCATAAAGAATTAGCAGAATAGTAATGTAAAAGAAATGTGATAAACTGCATCTCCATTGTTAGCTTTAAACAAACAATGGAGATGCAGTTTTTTTGGTTAAATCTCTAAATTTTTGATTGAAGGAATAAATTAAAAAAGGATGGAGAGGTTAGTGTTAGTAGATATATTTTTATGTTTATTTCCAAGAAGAATGGTGGTATTTATACTAGTAAAGGCTGTTTAAAAAGTCCGGTAAAAATGACGCCTTGAATTTCGTTGTTGGCTCATCTTTCGCTTCTCACGTACCTAGAAGGTCTCCAACTAAAAACGTTCCAACGTTGAAGTCACCACATCCTGTGGAAGGCCGATGCTCAGAAGCAACTTTTACCCTTCTTTTTGAACATGCACTAGTAAGGAATCAAATGATAGGAATACACTTTGCTATTCTATACTATCCAAAACTAAAAATAGAGGTGGTTTTTTCATGACGAAAGATACAACTAATACTCCTGCTGGTAAAACATTTCGTGCTGATGATAAGAAAAAAGAGAATAAAGATGAAGTTTCAAAAGGACTTGAAAAAACACATAAACAAGCAGCCGATAGTTTAACAGAAGGTACGATTGATAAGGAAAAAGAAAAAGAAGAGTAGCCTTCGTTTTATCTAGTAAAGAAAGTAGTGAGGAACTTTTCTACTTAGGAAAAGAAATAAACGATGTTCCATAAAAGAGGCTGAGACATAACTATATAGATAATAGGTAAAGACGAACATGCTCTAATTTAGCACGTAAATGGTTATTTCCCTATACTGATTATTTATGTTTTTTATTGTGGGGGTTGCTTTCCACTATGGGTTGCTTCGCTTTCCGCGGGGTGGGAGCTCTGAGCCTCCTCGGCGTTGCCTTGCGGGGTCTTTAGCCTTCCCACATTTCCCGCAGGAGTCTTCGCACCCTCCGTTACAAGCAACCTGTTTTAGAATAAGTTTTTGTCTTCGAATTTCATGACAAGGTATTATTGCTAAACGCTAGTAGCGTTGATTTTTTAAAGAAAATAAGAAAGGATAAAATTTTTGAACTTAGATGAGTGTCTACAGGATGTACAAGTGCCGGCAAAGACATAAGGCCGTGGCGTATTT
Source organism: Bacillus sp. (in: firmicutes) (assembly GCA_047718615.1). GTDB lineage: Bacteria > Bacillota > Bacilli > Bacillales > Cytobacillaceae > Niallia. The sequence goes on from JBDNRM010000109.1 coordinate 13,804, forward strand.
AGCCGGTCAGCGCCTATCCCCGGTGAGTATTGCCCCATGCCTCAAAAATAAAAAGCACTTTTTAGGTCATATGAATATTTTTCTCGGGTCTGAGCAAGGCGTTTGTGCTTTTCTTATTCAACGTTGTTCTCCCACAATGTGCACTTTTAGTCTATTTCTATCAAATGGATGTTTTCACCAGTTCAACGACAGCAACTAATTGATCAAACGGCTTGATTGGAGTGTAAGGTGCGAG
>JBDNRM010000110.1:0-14024 GCA_047718615.1 Bacillus sp. (in: firmicutes)
ATAACATACTTTGTCGTTGTTATTTAACAGCAATAAAAAAATAATCGAAGAAAAAATTTATAAAAAATGAATATTTGTTTAAAGCCATTTGAATAGGAGTTTAAAAGGGGTTAATTTCAACAAGGATAAGAAGGAAAAGAAATACTATATGTAAATAGAAAATTTATTCCTTTTTTTGTTATTTGGTGTTAAAAAAAATCACATAAGATAAGATTATTTAACATGAAAATTAAAAAGAAAATATTTGATGTCAGATATTCTGTCATTTTTATGTTAGGTTTTAGGAGCGGTGTAGAATTATTCTTATTGTTATTTTAAAGATATTTTTCTTTTTTTTAATGAAGAGAAGTGTGAGTGAAGGGGTGAGTAACAGGCGTTATTATTGCGATGATTGCTCCAATGCTATGTGCTTTCTTAATTACTTTGGCAGCGAATAGAATGCGGTTGAAAATCAAGAAATAACTTGCGAAAGAGATTCCAAAAAGAATGTTGGAATCTCTTATTGTTTAAGCAAGATTTTTTTATGTTATTTCAAGATGGAGTTATTTTAAACTTGATTCTAGGTCGTTTACTGTAGTTTCTAGCTCCTTTAATTCTAATTGCAGTTGTTCCTGATGTGGTTTAATTTCAATTTTCCAATCATTTAAAGTGAGTTTAAGATCTTCAATAAAGGAAGCAATGATTGTTTTTCCTTCTACGGTAGCAGTTGTAACAGATTCTTTTATTTCCAAGATGCTAGTTTTTAATTCTTTTATATCTGCTAAAAAGGCATTTGTATTGTCACGACATGCTTTTCTAGCTTCTTTTCCAGACATTGGGGTGGATAAAAGTGTAGATATACCAGCTGCTAAACTTCCGATAATAAATCCTGTTAAAAATGATTTTCCTCTCATTTTTTCACCTCGTTTTTTTAGTTAGGCTACCCTGAAAAGTGGTGTTTTGGCTCTCTCGAATAGTCCGCAGTCAGAATACACTTCGCTTTCCATGGGGCGGGCGGCGAGCCTCCTCGGAGCTTTTCCTGTGGGGCCTCGGCTGTCCTGCGATTCCCATAGGAGTCTTCGTGTATTCAGACTGCTTCCTGCTTATAAACTTTAGAAAGCTACTTCTTTTCATGTGACATGGTGCGAAATTTGTTTGTCTACTCTGAAAAGAAGTGCTCTTAAGTAGTTTGTAGATACTTCTGTGGTGTTTCACTTCAAGGTTGTCTAAGCGTAATGTACCTTTTTATTATAACGCATTACTTTCTATTATTTCTATTTAAAGGATTAAGAAGATGTATCTATCTATATTGTTACTTTGGACTGATTGTCTTTATGTTTTATAGAGATATAAAAAATCACGAGGGGAATCTACTTCCTCGTGATTTTTTTGTAGCTTGTAACTTTTACTTAGTTATAATTTTTTTGAAAGTTTTCCATAAAGGAAGCTAGTGCTTGTACATGTTCTAAAGGAACAGCATTATAAATGGATGCACGGCAGCCGCCAACAGAACGGTGACCATTAAGTCCAACGAAACCTGCTTCTTTTGCTTGTTGCAGGAATTGCTTTGTTATGTCATCAGATTGCAGTGTAAATGTGACGTTCATTTTGGAACGGCTGTTTTTTTCTGCATGGCCTTTATAAAAACCGTTGCTATTGTCTATTACATCATATAACGATTGCGCTTTTTTATCGTTTATAGCAGCAATGCCTTCTAATCCACCTTGTTTTTCGCCCCATTTTAGTACAAGAGATAATAAATAAATGGCAAATGTAGGTGGTGTATTAAATAATGAATTATTTTTTGCATGTGTATCGTAACTCAAAATTGTCGGTAAAGAAGAGTTTGCTTTAATTAACTCTTTTTTGATAATAACGACTGTTACGCCTGAAGGTCCCAAGTTTTTTTGAGCGCCAGCATAAATGAGGTCGAATTGTTTTACATCTATAGGAGTGCTTAAAATATCACTGGACATATCTGCGATTAAAGGAACAGATAACCCTTCTGGATAAGCATGCCATTGTGTACCAAAAATCGTATTATTACTAGTAACATGAAGATAAGCAGCATCTTCTGGAACTTTAATTTCTTCTAAATTTGGGATATAAGTGTAATTAGCTTCTTTGCTGGATACTGTAACAGCAGTTTCGCCGATTTTTGCAGCTTCTTTCAGTGCTTTTTCAGACCAAGCTCCTGTTAAAGCATAATATGCAACCTTATTTTCTTCTAACAAGTTCATCGGTATCATTGAAAATTGAAGACTCGCTCCACCTTGAAGAAATAAAATTTCATAATCCTCTGGAATAGAAAGCAATGAGGATAAACGTGCCTTTGCTTCATTATGTACTGCTTCGTACTCTTTGCTACGATGACTTAGTTCCATTACAGACATGCCAGTATTGTTAAAGTTCAACAAATTATTTTGTGCTTCTTGTAGTACTTCCTCTGGAAGAGCAGCAGGTCCAGCATTAAAATTATAAGCGCGTTTCATATTATTTCCTCCCAATGCATTTCCGCTTAAGTTAGCGGTTAAGACTAAAAGTTTAATCTAATACTATCAAATTGTGAAAATTTGTACAGATAAAAAATTAAAACCTTTTGAAAATTTTTTCACTTGTTAAGAAAGTTTTGTTTTTCGTTGTTTTATTAAAAAAACAATAAAAAAGTTTTTTTTCTTCAGTTATTGCATAAAGGAAAAGAAAAAACTGGTATTAGTTTGCATAGAAGCTTTTATTCAATAATAAAAGTATGTATAAAATGTGATCAAAAAATTTTAAATTATTTTTTCTTTTATTGTGGAAGCGATTTGACTAAGCTCATCGTTTGTATAGGCATCAAAATTAGTTTTCCATACAGATCCAAAGCCATCACCTTTTCCATAACGAGGAATAATATGCATATGATAATGAAAAACAGATTGTCCAGCTTTTTCACCATTATTATTTAGAATATTTAATCCAATAGGCTGGTAAGCATCTTTTATGGCAGTAGCTATTTTTGGAACAGCTTCGAATAAATTTCTAGCGATTTCTGGTGTTAATTCGTATATATCTTTTACATGTGTTTTAGGAACAATTAATGTATGGCCCTTTGTTACTTGGCTGATATCTAAAAATGCCAATACATGTTCATTTTCAAAAACTTTACTTCCTGGAATTTCTCCAGCAATAATTTTACAAAAAATACATTCACTCAAATTAGTCATTCCCTTCTTTATTTTTTCTCCTATTATCATAGCAGATTCATGTCTTTAAAAGTGAAAAAAATTGATTGGTCTAGAAGATAAATGAAACTTTTGCAAGTTGGAAATTTGATAACAAATAATTGTTTGTCGATAGTCAAAAGGCAGGATCCCAATTGGAATCCTGCCTAAAGGTAGGGGAAACTTCTGATTAGACGTTCAAAGGTTATGCTCTTTGACAAACACCTCATTTAAAAATGATTTGTTTATAGAGATTGTTCAAAAAGTCCGGTAAAAATGACACGTCGAACTTCTTGGTCCTTTTTATCCTCTTTTTTGAACATGCACTTATATGGAGAGATAATGATCATTGTTCAATCGAACCATCCCCTTATCACTTTATATGTTAATGCTTAACGTATAAAGATGGATGACAGTCTGCGACAAACACCTCATTTCAAAGTGGAAATGACATTATATTGCTTTTTCGTATGAAGCAACATATGGTGTTACTGATCGTTAAGTTACACTTATCACTTCGTGCAAGGCAACCATCCCCTTAATTGAAGAACGAATGAAGTTTACATATATGGATTACTCGAAAATAATCTTTTGCAAACACCTCATTATTATTGAAGATTTTGTTTCAATAAATTTATTGGTGCTCCCCTACAATAAATAGAATATCCAATCGAAAAGATTATATGCAACAAAAAATAAAAAATAGGTGTGGAATTATTTTTATTTAGTGCAGATTGTTGATAAACTATAGATACTTATAACTTGGAGGTTACGTCATATGACGCTATTACAAATAAAAAACGTTACAGGAGGTTATACCAGAAATCCTGTTTTAAAAGATATCTCCTTTAACATTCATGCAAATGAAATTGTCGGTTTAATCGGTTTAAACGGTGCAGGGAAAAGTACGACTATCCGACATATTATTGGATTAATGGAGCCGCATAAAGGAGAAATTACAATAGATGGGCTATCCTTTGAAAAAGACAAAGAAGCATATCGAAAGAAGTTTACCTTTGTACCTGAAACACCGATTCTTTATGATGAATTAACATTAGAAGAACATTTGAAAATAACAGCAATGGCCTATGGATTAACGGAAAAGCAATATAAAGAACGAATGAATGTTTTATTGAAAGAATTTCGAATGAACAAAAGGCTGAAATGGTTTCCGGCTCATTTTTCTAAAGGGATGAGACAAAAGGTGATGATTATGTGTGCTTTTTTAGTGCAGCCTTCTCTTTATATTGTGGATGAGCCTTTTGTTGGGTTAGACCCTTTAGGGATTCAGTCATTATTAGATTATATGAAGAAGATGAAAGAAGAGGGAGCAGGCATATTAATGTCAACACATATATTGGCAACGGCAGAAAGATACTGTGATCGAATTATCATTCTTCATGAAGGAAAAATAAAATGTGCTGGTACGATGAACGAACTGCGTCAAGAATTTAATATGCCAAATGCAACGCTAGATGATCTATATATTCAGTTAACAAAGGAAGAAGATTATGTTTGAGTTTAATGAAAAACAGTTGTGGAAGGATCGAGTTGGTCAAACAGCTAAAGAATATGGTCAGTACTTAAAATATATTTTTAATGGACATCTTGTTCTTGTTTTTGTGTTTTTATTAGGAACAGCAGCTTATTATTATCAAGCATGGTTAAAACTATTGCCTGAAAGCTTCCCCGTTGGAATCATTATGAGTATTCTTTTAGCATTGCTTGTAACCAAAAGTCCAATTTATACCTTTTTAAAGGAAGCAGATAAAATCTTTTTAATACCTGTTGAAGTAAAGATGGCCAGTTATTTCATAAAATGCGTGTTTATTAGCTTTGTTGTTCAAGCTTATTTTTTACTTATAGGATTGAGTGTTTTAATGCCAATGTATGCCCAATTAAATGAGCAAGGATTTAGACCCTTTTGGTATTTTTTAATTGTATTACTGGTCAGCAAGGGATTAAATATGTTCATTCGCTGGCATGTCCAATACTTTGTTAACACCAATTATCATTACATAGACAGCGGTATCCGCTACTGTATTAATGCTGTATTATTATATTTTCTATTTACTAATTCAAATCCCATCTTTCTTATTATTACGATAATTCTACTTTCTGCTTTATTGCTTTATTTTCACCATGCAACAAAATGGAAAGGAGTAAATTGGGAGCTATTAATTGGACAAGACGAAAAACGATTATCTTCTTTTTATCTTTTTGCGAATATGTTTACAGAAGTGCCTAAATTGAAAAATCGAATAAAAAGAAGAAAAATATTGGATGTTTTTGTGCAGTTAATTCCATTTGATGGGAATAAAGCGTTTGGTCATTTATTTTGGAGAACTTATTTTCGATCCGGTGATTATTTTGGATTAACGGTGAGATTAACCGTTATAGGAGGCTTGACTTTATACTTTTTATCATTTGGACCAGGGCAAGTGCTTCTTGCAATATTATTTTTATTTCTGACTGGTTTACAACTCATTCCTTTATGGAATGCGTATCAAGACAAAATTTGGGTTGATTTATATCCTTTAAAAGAAACATTAAGGACTAAATCATTTAAAAGCCTTATCTTAACTGTGTTATTGCTGCAGAGCGTTCTATTAGCAATTGTTATTTTCGTAAAAGGGGATTTGGAAAATGCTTTCTACGCTCTAGCTTGCAGCTTTGTTTTTTCCTATTTATTTGTGCGGTTTTATATGAATAAGAAGCGTCTTTCCTAAGGGGAAGATGTTTTTTAGATTACTGAAAAAGATACCCTTCTATATGTTTAGGGAAATTAATGCGACTGGTTTATATCTTATCTTGAAAAAAAGGAAACTAATTAGCTTATTTGACGTAAGAATAAAATAATAAGGGGGGAAAAAGCATGAATGATTATGAAAAGCAGGTTTATATAGAAACAGCTGAATGGAAAAGAAAGCTTTTTAAACGTTCCTCTTTATTTAATCGTATGTCAAAAAAGGCGCAAAATAAAATGAATGCCTTTATTCCTGGAAAAATACATGGTGCCATAACAGAGGCAATGAAACAAATGGTTCATACAACATTAGCTGGATCGAATAAACTGACGAAAAAAAGCAGCATGTCAATCTTTCTTTAATGGAAAAAGATCAACTTATGAACAAAAAAATAGATATTTACCGAAAAACGGCAGGTGTCGAAGGGGCAGGAACTGGTGCAGGCGGCATATTATGGGGTCTAGCGGACTTTCCTTTATTATTGTCCATTAAGATGAAGTTCTTAATGGAAGCAGCTTCTGTTTATGGATATGATACCGATCAATATGAAGAACGGGTTTTTCTGCTGTACATTTTTCAATTAGCTTTCTCTAGTGAAGAGAGAAAAAAGTTGCTGTTTGACATTGTCGAAAATTGGGAAGAGCGAAAGGCTGAAGTTTTGCAGCTTGATTGGCAAGCGCTGCAGCAGGAATATCGAGATTATATTGACTTTATTAAAATGCTTCAGCTTGTACCTGGGATTGGAGCCGCTGTTGGTGCTTATGCCAATTATAATTTAATCGACCAATTAGGCGAAGCAGCCAAAAACGTTTATCGCATACGATATTTTAAAAAGCTGTCATCAGAGAATGTAGAGGAATGGTAAAACAGCAATTATTGAACGAAATGTGTTCAATAATTGCTGTTAGTGCGTGTTCAAAAAGGAGGATAAAAAGGACCGAGAAGTTCGAGGCGGTTTAGCTTTGAGCATCGGAACGTATGGTGTTAATACGTGAGAAGCGGAAAAGCAAACCAACGAAGAAATTCGACGTGTCATTTTTACCGGACTTTTTGAACAACCTCTGTTAACCGTTTATTTTGCTGTTGATAACGCAATGTTCTCTGGAACCATTTGGTGATATTGTACGGCTGCGGAACATAATGTTTTAGCAGCTATTAACATTGATTTTTCATTTATATCAAACTTTGGATGATGATGGGGAAACGAAGAATCCTCTGAGTCAGGTTTTGCTCCTGTAAAGAAGAAGGTTCCTTTGATTTCATTCAGAAAATAAGAAAAATCTTCTCCAGTCAAATCTGGATCTCCCTCCACTGCTTGAACACCGGGTATAGCAGAAGCACATGCAGCAAGAAACTGTGTTTCTGCAGAATGATTGATTACAGCCGGGTATCCTTTTTCATATTCGAAAATATAAGAACTGTTTGATGTATAGCATGTCCCTTTAATCACTCTTTCCATTTCCTCTGCAATAAGATCTCGCGCCTCTTCCTTGTATGTCCGCACGGTGCCGCTCAATGATGCAGTATCTGCGATTACATTATTGGCGGATCCTGATTGAAAAGTGCCGATTGTTAGTACAGCAGCATCAATCGGATTTACTTTTCTGCTGACAACTTGCTGGAGATTGACAACAAGCTGTGAGGCGGTGACAAGGGAATCTTTTGTTTTATGAGGTTGAGCTCCATGTCCTCCTTGTCCTTGGATGGTTATCTCAAAGCCATCTGCGGCTGCCATCATTGGCCCCTCACGATAGAAAACAGTACCTGTTGGAATAGTTGTCCATAAATGTGTTCCGAAGATAACATCGACTCCTTCCAAACAGCCTGCTTCTATCATTGGTTTAGCTCCCCCAGGTGACATTTCTTCTGCATGCTGATGTATAAATACGAAGTTTCCTGCTAATGATTCTTTATGTTTTTCTAAAACTTTCGCTAGTAATAATAGTGTTGCTGTATGTCCATCATGACCACATGCGTGCATAACTCCTGGAACTTTTGATTTATAAGGAACATCTTTTTCATCTTGAATCGGCAATGCATCAAAATCGGCACGGAGAGCAACCGTTTTTCCTGGTTTTCCTCCATAAATTTTTGCGACTACGCCATTTCCTCCTATATTTCCGTTTACTTCTATTCCTAATTTTTCATAATAGGATATAATGTATTGTGCAGTTTTATGTTCTAAGAATGAAAGCTCTGGGTATTGATGGAGGTATCTTCTTATTTCTACCATTTCCTCGTAACTACTTTCTAAATCATGAAAAAGAGTATCAATCATCCTATTCACCTCGTTAAAAAATTCAGAATATTTATTATTCTATATTATACCATGATAATGGATGACTCCCCACTTAAAATTCGTTCAATTTTTGTGAAAAGGTTTAATTATGGAATTTTATTTTTGGGCGAATAAAATAAATAGTAATTTACATAAAATCCCACAGGTGATGATTGTTACTCTCTGTGGGATTTTTTTGTTAAACTTTTTTGTAGATTGCAGCGAGGTATTTGCAGACAGCGAGTTAAAACAACAAACTATTAGAAAGCATCCCTTAAATAAGAAAAATGGCAACAATCGTAGTGACAACCAAGCCAATGCCAACTGGTATTAAATTTCTTCTTGCCAGCTCAAATGGATCAATATTACAGATCGCTGCCGCAGGAATTAAAGCCCATGGTACTAAAGTACCGCCGCCAACCCAAATCGCAGCAATTTGCCCAAGTGCTGTTAAAGTACTTATCCCGGATCCAATAGCATGCGCAAATAAACCAGCAATAGAACCTGCTAGTGAAATACCGGAGAAACCTGAACCGTCTAATCCTGTGATGATACCAACAGCGGTTAAAGTAACAGCTCCAATTTCTTTTGTTAGTGGAACAGTAGAGGCTAGGGCAACGCCTAAATCATTTACGATTCCATGTGAACCTTTTGGAAGGAAATCTCCGACAATTGATGTAAAGCCAGAATCTCCAAGATAAAAGAAGGCAGCAATAGGGATAACGGGACCAAATACTTTGAATCCAAATTGAAAACCATCTATTAAATAACTGGTGGTTTTTTCTAGTCCTTTATTTTTATAGCTTACCAATGTAATAAGGATAAGAATAAATATAGAAGTTCCGCCGATTAATGCAGTTGCATCGCCACCCTGCAGCTTTAAAAGGTACATTACCACTACGTCAAGTGCAAATAAGCAGGGAATAAGAACAGCAAAAAATCTTTTCTGGAATCTTGTAAGTAAATATAATTGTTTTTCAGGTAAGATAGAGGAAGTGGTAGTGGATACACCAGTAGACATTGTTAATGTGCCTTTTTTTATATCTCTTTTAATAAAATAAAATGCTGTAATGGTAGTAACTAAGCCCATAACAATAACTAAAGGAACACTCGCCTGCATCACTTCATGAACAGGAATTCCTGCTGCATCCGCAGTAAGTTTTGGTGCTGCTTGAATAATATAGTCACCAGATAAGGCAATACCATGCCCAAATAAGTTCATGGCAACGGCGACCCCGATTGCTGGCAAGCCAACCCGTATAGCGACAGGCAGCAGGACAGCTCCTATTAACGCAACTGCTGGTGATGGCCAGAAAAAGAAAGAAATAAGCATCATAAGTATACCAATAATCCAATAAGCTAATCCTGGTGATCGAATTAATTTCGAAAATGGCGAGATCATCACATCATTAATACCTGTTTTCGTTAATATTTTACTCATCGCTACAATAATGGAAATTACCAAAATAGTAGGAAGCAACTCTGTGATAGCAAAGATAAAGCTATTAAAAATACTGCTTATTGAACTGCTTAATGAACCAGTTGCTGTAATGGCCAATAAAAATATTCCAACGATACAAATGAAGGTAGTATCTCGTTTCATCACCATAAAGCCAATAATAAAAAGAATAAACAATACATATATCCAGTGAAGTGCGGTCAATTCTATCCCCATGTTCAACTACTACTCCTTTCTTATCCGATTAGGAAAACATATAGGCATTTGCCACTATTCGGATTTACTACAGAATATGAATGGAGCGGTATTTGGTGATAGAAATAAAATAAATACTTCTTACTGAAAAAATTCAGATTGCTGTTTATAGAATCTCCTACTTAAGATGGATAAAAAAACATCCACAGTTTGAACAAATAACATCAAAATAATAGTAATATATAGATAGAAAAATTTTGAAAAAAATGAGCAACACTTAAGATGAAAATAGCGATTTGATTCAGATTGTTATTATGCTGCAGGATGCGGACTAATTGAGAGAGTCAAATCCTCTTTTCAGGGTAGAACCCATGCAAACAAATTTGCACCATGACACATGAAAAGAAGTAGGTTTCTTTAATTTATAAGCAGGGAACAGCCAAAATACACGAAGACTCCTATGGGATTTGCGAGAAAGCTGAAATCCCACAGGAGCAAAGCCGCCAGCCCCACGGAAAGCGAAGTGTATACCGGTTGCGGACTAATTGAAAGAGAAACCCTTTTTTCAGGGTAGCCTGAATATAAATAAATCCAATTGGAAAGGAGAAAGAATTTGCGAAGCAGATCAGTATATCAAATTATGTTTGCCATTTGCTTATTAGCAATTGGAGTCACCTTATTGCTCGTAAATATTGGTGTCATTTCCTTGGAAATAAAACAGCTTTTTGTCGTATCTTATCCATTTCTGTTACTAGTTTACGGACTAATTTCACTTATTAAAAATTTAATAAACAGAACTGCTAATTACTTTTTCACCTTATTTATCCTTATTTTTTCCAGCTTCTTAGTGCTGGATCGATTGCATATAATCAACTTTGAATTTCTTGAGTTTTGGAAACTATGGCCAGTCATTCTTATATACAGTGCAATCATTTTTCTATTTGGAAATAGAAAAAGTGGCAAAAAAGCAGATGTTGACATAAAGCTCGAAAAAAAAGATGCACTGTCTCAACAATCGGTGATTCGAATGAATAAAAACAGAAAAAAAGAAGGGAAATTGTCAAAAGCTTTTTCTATTGGCGATGTTATTCTTAATAGTGATAATTGGGCAGTAGAACCAATGAAGCTATATAACAGTATAGGGGATTATTTTATTGATTTCAGTAAAGCATATATTCCGGAAAAAGAAACAACCATTGAAATCAAAGGATGGATAGGTGATGTGAAAATATTAATTCCTGATGATTTACCAGTTCAGATTGATGGTGAAGTAAAAATTGGAGAATTCCGGATTTTTAATTCATCTAAAGATGGAATTAGCAATAGTTTAACCTATAAATCTACTGAATATGATCAGGCAGTAAAAAAAATAAACCTACAAATCGATTTAAAAATTGGCGATATTCGAATAGAAAGAATATAGAGGTGCGTGGTGAAAAAAACAAAAGGAATTCGATATTGGTATTTTCAAAGTTTTCTTATGACAAGCATCATTAGCTCCTTGTTTCTATTTATTGGTACACAAATTTATTTATACATTAATAGCGCTCCTGTTTTTACGACAAAAACATCTTTTTGGCTTTTTATATTCAGCTTGCTTAGTACATTGTTAGTAGGTTTATACTTTGCCTTAAAGGAAAGCGGTGTATTACGCAAGCAGCTAGGTGATATATTGCTATATGTTTCTACGCTAAGAAGAGGAAAATTTGCAGAAAGAATGAGTGTTTCTAATAAAGAAACATTTGGCCATATTAGTGAAGAATTAAATCTTCTTGCTACCTACTTGCAAGAATTAGTGCAGTCCATGCAAAGATTAGCTAACGAGAAAACAACATTAGCACAGACAGCTCATACGGCAGCAGTAATGGAGGAAAGGCAGCGATTGGCAAGAGATCTACATGATGTTGTCAGCCAGCAGCTTTTTGCTTTAAATATGATGTCGTCTGCTGCTTATCGAGTTTTTGATACAAATCCAGAGCTAGCAAAAGTACAATTAAAAGAAATTGTAGAAGTTGCAGCGAAAGCGCAAGGGGAGATGCGAGCATTATTGCTACATTTGCGCCCAATTGAATTAAGCAATGATAGTTTATGTGATGGAATCATCAAACTAATTCAAGAATTAAAAGAAAAAACGAATTTGCATTTTACTGCAAGCATCGATGAAATTGGAGATTTATCATCTGCAGTACAAGAGCATTTATTTAGGATTGTCCAAGAAGCATTATCTAATGTTCTTCGTCATTCACACGCCAAAAATGTGAAAATGATTTTGGAAGAGAAAGATACATATGCTTATTTACATATAAGTGATAACGGAAAAGGGTTTGACCCAACGATTGAAAGAAAAGCTTCATACGGGTTAAGAACGATGAGGGAACGCTGTGACGAGATTGGTGGTGTGATGGAGATTCGTTCAAAAATCGGAGAAGGGGCGTATATAGATATTCGCATACCGATAAAGGGGGGAGCATCATGATTAATGTAGTTGTTGTTGATGATCATGAAATGGTAAGAAAAGGGATTATTTCCTATTTAGTAACAGAACCTACTATTAACGTTGTTGGAGAAGCAAATTGCGGTCATCACGCAATAGGACTTGTATTGAAGAAAAAACCGGAAGTTGTGTTAATGGATCTATTAATGGAAAAAGGGAATGGCATAATAGCAACAAAGGAAATTTTAAAGGAATATCCACAATGTAAGGTGATTATTATTACTAGTTTCTATGATGAATCACAAGTAATACCAGCAATAGAAGCAGGAGCATTTAGTTATTTGCTAAAAACAGCAACCGCAGCAGAAGTAGTAGCTGCCATTCATAAAGCATATGCCGGAGAAACTGTTATTGAGCCCAAAGTAGCCACCGTTATGCTAAAAAAACTCCGTCCATCTGAAAAAAAACCGCATGATAGCCTTACTGAAAGAGAGCTTGAGGTACTCATGTGTATCGGTGAAGGGATGACAAACCAAGCAATTAGTGAAGAGTTATATATTGGGATCAAAACGGTAAAAACCCATGTTAGCAATATTCTCGGGAAACTGGAAGTATCAGATCGCACACAGGCAGCCGTATATGCCAATCGAAATGGAGTATTAAAGTCATTAAAAAAAGAGAGCTAATATGTTAAGTCCGTTTTAAATTCTATCTCGTATAGATTGTTGTTAAGTTCATTGATATATTGGAGCAGGGAGCAGTTGGCATACACGAAGACTCCCGCCCCATGGAAAGCAAAGTGTATTCCGACTGCGGACTATTCAGAAAAGCCAAAGTTTTTTCAGGGGAGGAGCCTTTTAAAAAGATAACAATCACTTTAGGGAATCTAATTTTTCTCCGGGATAATATGATAGGTTACATAAGATTTACTGTAATATAGATTATTTTCTTTGACTTTCCAAATATCAGGAATTGAAGCGCTAACCGGGAATGTTTGAGCAGATGCAGACTTTTCCCATTCTTTAAAGGAAACGGAATCTTTCCATAAAGACAAAACCAAATAGGTATCTCCTTTTACAGCACGCAGCAAACGAACAGCAGCACAAGGTATACTGCCTTTTTCTAATTGTTGTAATGTTTTATGCTCAAAAATAGGTTTTGATAAATCTTCTAAGGAAAAATGATTGATCACAATATATCCTTTATTTTCTAATCGTCCAAATGAGTATAATATATCGAATTTTCGTGGTGTCTGGAAGAAGCTTTGACCGGTAGATTCATGAATTAATGTTGCTTGATCCTGATTGGTGCTTTGCATAAGAACCATGCTTTCTGTAGAGAAGTACTTTTTATATTTATTTTCTAAAAAATCATATGTTCCATTTGCAATAAAAACTTGCATAAGTATGCCCCCTTTTTTCTTATCATCCAAAATTTATAAACAAAATGGGTGGATGGATAACTTGGTGATTGTGTTCACATCCAGGCTTCGACGTATAGGACGTAGCGTAATTAGCTGGCCATAGCTTACATCTAGTAAGTATTGCCCCATGCCTCTAAAAGTAAAAAACACTTTTGGAGTCATGTGAATATTTCTTCAGAGCTGTTCAAGGCGCTTGCGCTTTTCAAATGTCTAGCTCCAGCGCCTAGCTCTTGTGAAAAATAACCCCATGTCTCTAAAAGTAAAAAACACTTTTTGAGTCATGTGAACATTTTTCTTCAGAGCTGT
>JBDNRM010000111.1:0-13978 GCA_047718615.1 Bacillus sp. (in: firmicutes)
ATTATAAATTACTTGAAGGGAGCTAATTAAAAATGGGATTACAAACAAAAGTCGAATTACAAAAAGAATTAAATGTACAAATTGCTAACTGGAGTGTGCTTTATACAAAATTGCATCAACATCATTGGTATGTAAAAGGAACTTCTTTCTTTACATTACATGAAAAATTTGAAGAGTTATATAATGAAGCTGGAGCTGCAGTTGACGATATTGCAGAAAGATTGCTTGCAATTGGAGGAAACCCTGTTTCCACTTTAAAAGAATTTATCGAAACATCCACTTTAAAAGAAAGTACTGAACCATTATCTGCAATTGAAATGGTAAGATCTGTTGTAGAAGACTTCAGCCATATTGATACACAATTAAAAGCTCTTGCCGATCATGCTGATCAATTAGGTGATAACGTAACAAATGACATGGCAATTGGATTAAGCGGCAGTATTGAAAAACACCTTTGGATGTTAACTGCATACTTATCTGAATAAATTTCCAAAAAGGTTGTCCCAAAAAACTTAGTTGTTTTCTGGGACAACCTTTTTTTGAACAAAGCTTAGGCTTAAAAAGGTATTAACCATTTCAAACTGACTGCATTATAAAACAGGTTTAATGACTTTTAAGTGATTTGGTAAAACATTTATTTCATTTGGTGTTTTTGTGTATATCTCCCCATCCATATCCACATCCACAGGATGAGAAGTAGATACTTTTACCTTTTTACCACGATAATACTGGATATCCTTATTCATCACTTCATCTGTGTCTTCTTTTCTTAATGCGATAATTTCTTTTAATAAATTTAGAGTTGTATTTTTTATCATGAAAATGTCTACAAAACCATCATTATATTCTATTGCCTGAAAGGGTATTGATTTTCCTCCAATATATTTTCCATTTGCAATTAAGACCATTACCGCATCTTCTTCAATCGTTTTTCCATCTATCTCCATGTTAACATGTATGTCCTCTATTTTATTTATTGTTCTTACAGCACTAAACAAATAGCTTGCCTTCCCAAATACATTCTTCTCTTCCTCCTTAATATTATTAGATGTTTCTGCTATAAGCCCAATTCCCCAAAAGTTTAAAAAATAATGTTCATCCGCTTGAACTACATCTATAAAGACCTCACTGCCGTTCACTATCTCCTCTGTCGCTCTTTCAATATTTTGCGAAATCTCCAATGTTCTTGTAAAATCATTACAAGTCCCCCCTGGCAATATGGCCAAAACAGGTCTTTTGTTTAATTTGGACAATCCATTGATGCACTCATGTACTGTTCCGTCACCACCTAAAACAATCACTAAGTCTACTTTTTCTCCATACTGCTCACACAATTCCATTGCATGCAGCGGTTTAATTGTTTTGCATAAATATATTTGCTCCATATGCTTCGTTAAGATACGCATACATATCCCAACCAGCTGATATATATCCTGTTTCCCAGCATTTTCATTATAAAGAAATAACACCTTTTTATACGGCATACTATTCATCCTTTTCTTTTTACTATACAAGCAATTAATAAGAAACTAGCTACTTACCATTCTATACACCTTATTCCCCAATAACAGCGACTTTAAAGCTTTTTTATTGGATTAATTCACTCGAACAAATTGAACCTTTTTATACTTCTTAGGTCGTCCTTTTCTAAAACCCTTCTCCTGCTTTGCAATTGCCTTACCTTTCAGGGGACGTTTGACAATCATATCCGTTCTATTTCAACAACAGCCAATATGGTTTGTAAAAAGAATTTGCCCATTGTTTTATCAAGATATAAAATGGAACCACTAGTAGCCAGTTCACTTTATAATAAGAGTAGCATTTCATAACATTCGTATTAAAACGGGGGAGCTATTAAAAATGAGTAAACAATTTGTCGTTATTGGACTTGGTAATTTTGGAGGAAGTCTAGTAGAGGAATTTCATGAGATGGGTGCTGAAGTTTTAGCAATTGACCAATCTATTGAAAAAGTAGAAAAATACCAGGGGATAGCAACACACTGTGTTCAACTGAATGCCTTAAACGAAACAGCATTTAGCCAATTAGGAATACGCAACATGGACCATGCCTTTGTTTCTTTTGGGGATGACGTAGAATCCAGTATTTTAACAACACTTATTCTCAAGGAATTAGGAATCAATCAAGTATGGGTGAAAGCTGCTGATAACTATCATAAAAGAGTTTTAGAAAAAATCGGTGCAGATCGTGTTATTCATCCTGAAAAAGATATAGCAAAAAGAATTGCCCATCATGTTGTTTCCGAAAAAATGATTGATTATATCGAACTATCTACAGAACATGGCATTGTTGAGATGATCGCTACCAAAAAAGTACATCATAAGTCTATCATTGAATTAGATGTTAGAGCCAAATACGGATGTACGATTATCGGCATACAAAGAAAGGGCAAAACAATTGTATCTCCCTCTGCTGAAGAAGTGATTTATAAAGAAGACGTTTTAATTGTTATTGGCAGTAACGAGGATTTATATCATTTTGAAAAAGAAGGTCTTTAATTACCCTTGTTTCATAACAGATTAAACCATTTTTCATCCTTATTTTCGTTTTTCATCCTTTTAAAAAAACCTTTGTTTTTTTTCGTTTAAACAATTACTTCACGGGTAAATGATTATTAATCGACAAGAAAATAAGGAGTGAAGAATATGAACAGTGCAAATTATTGGAACGGGTGGAATTATTATTTAGACAGGCTACCCGACTTCTTGCTAGCCATTTTAGTATTAATTATTGGTTGGATTATTGCAAAAGTAATTGAAAAAATAGTTTTAAAAGGACTAAACAAGACAAATCTTGACAATAAAATATTCCGAGATAAAAACACAACAAAATATTCTTCTGAAAAGATAATCAGTAAAATCGTATATTATATTTTACTAGTATTTGTATTTACTTTATTTTTTAATATTTTAAGCTTAACAGCTATTGCTTCACCATTAGTAAGCATGCTTTCATCCATTTTAGGAGCTGTTCCCAATATCTTAAAAGCAGCTATTATCCTTTTATTTGCTTGGGTTATCGCAACAGGCTTAAAATTTATTATCAAAAAAACTGGAACTACTTTAAAAGCACATGAAAAACTACAAAAGTGGAAATTAATTGAAGGAAATCAACAGCAGCCGAATTTAATAGACAAGGTTGCAAATATTGTATTTTATTTTGTATTGCTACTGTTTCTGCCAGCAGTATTAGGTGCATTAAATCTTCAAGGGGTTTCTGAACCATTTACGAATATGCTGCATAATATATTAGCCTTTTTACCAAAATTATTAGCAGCTGCTCTTATTATTTTAGTTGGCTGGTTTATCGCAAAAATTGTAAGAACCATTGTAACAAGCTTTTTACAAAGCATTGGAACAGAGAATTTAGTTAATCGTGTTGGTTTAACGAAACTGTTTGAAAATACAAGTGTATCTTCTATTATAGGAAATATTGTTTTTATCTTTATTATGATACCAACTGTTATTTCCGCCCTTGATAAACTGGATATTGAAGGAATTTCCGATCCAGCCATCAACATGTTAAATGATATTCTGACGATGATTCCAAATATCGCCGTTGCTATCGCCCTTCTACTAGTTGGAATCTGGCTAGGAAAATGGGTAAAACAAATCATCGTATCTTTATTAGTGAAACTCGGTTTAGATTCGTATGTAAGAAAAATGGGGATTAGTCCTACTGCAAGTATTTCAAACATTATTGGATCTATTGCACAAATTTTGGTCGTTTTCTTATTAGCGGTACAAGCTTTAAATCTAATCGGACTTCAGTTCTTAGTAACACTATCTACAGCTGTAGTTGCCTATTTACCTCAAGTTATTGCAGCCATTGTTATTATCGGTGTAGGTTTATGGTTAGGTTATTTAGTTCAAAAGGTTCTAAGCGGTTTAATACAAGGTGCACACTTCCGTTTACTTCCTGCTGTTGCAAAATATGCGATCATTGCCCTTTCTATTTTTATGGCATTAGATCAATTAGGGGTTGCATCGTCCATTGTTAATGCTGCTTTCATCCTAATTCTTGGTGGATTAGCATTGGCATTCGGCTTAGCTTTCGGTCTTGGCGGCAAAGAGTTTGCCTCTAAACACTTAAGAAAATTGGATAATGCTATGGAAAATACAACAATCAACAAATCAAAAGATGATCAAAGCTTGTAACAAAAAGAGACTGTCCCAAACTTTCGGGACAGTCTTCTTTCTTTTTATTAAATCTATCAGTAAGTAAAACTTCTTCCTACCTCTATTTCTTCAACCATTCATATCCGTCAATTAACTTAGACAACGGAACAATATTCGCTTCTTGCTCGAAGACGGGGATATACTCTTTTAAAACACTAACCACTGTTGGTCCAGAGATGCCTACATGCCCAATCGCAATAAGTTGATCCTGCTTATCTAATTCATGGGCTAATTTATTTGCTTGTTTTACAATATACTGGTTCGAGTAAACATGATCAAAAAATAAGTTATTTTCTAAATAAGGAACATGCATCTCTTCCGCCAATTTTTTTATTACACTATTTCCTGTTGTTTTACTGTCTAAATAATATAAGTTATTCTTCTGGCATTCTTCCAATATAATGCGCATAACCCTTTCATCCTCTGTAGCTTTTGAACCCATATGATGATTCATCCCAACAGCATACGGAATACTCTTAATAGCTTTTCTAACCCTTTTTCTTATTTCTTTATCACTTAAATCCGTAGTAATGGCACCAGGACCTAGCCAGCTTTTTTTTCCCTTTTTTGGTTCTAACGGCAAGTGGACAATCACCTCATGCCCCTTTTTATGAGCAAGTTTGGCATCCTCCTTGCTTGTTGATAAAAAAGGCATAATAGCAGCTGTTATTGGAACAGGTAAATTTAACATTTCTTCTGTTCCCTTCATGTTATTGCCAAAATCATCAATAACAATCGCCAGGACATTCTTTTGTTCTATTTGTTCTGCCTGAACAACTGTCCCGCAGGAAAATATAAATAAGAAAAACAAGATAACTTTTTTCACGATACTATCCTCCTCTTTTTTATAGTATTTTCTATTCTGAAATACTTCATCCAATAAAAAAGGCACCTTGTCGATATGATACGTGTTTTTCTGCTCATCCTGTGAACATCTCCGAAGCTACGTATCACTTTATATGAAGGAAATCTTTATTTGTGAATAAAATAAAAGGCAGTGAAAAATTTGATAAAATCAAACTTTTCACTGCCTGGTAAGAAAGTAGACTAACTAAACGCCCTAGTTTTTCAATTAAAAACCAATTTACTTTTTAGAATTCAATTGCAAATGTTTAATGGTCACATTATTGAACGTTGCCGTACCACCTTCTGCAAATAAACTAATTCCTTTATCCTCTAACTCTGGAAACACTTCACTTGAATAAACAATCTTTCCATCATCGACGAATACTTCAATCGTTGTTTTATCGACTAAAATTTTCAAATGCACATTCTTTTTCTCTTTATCAAAAGGTGCTTTAGACTCTAGATATTTATTGCTCTCATCCGGTTGGCCCGTATAGCCTCTATTAACATAAGAATATGCTTCATCCAGCTTAATTCCAATATCAATATGTCTTGTTTTATCCTCCGATTCCCGAAGTCTTAAGCCGACATTGTCTATATCCGACCAGCTTATATCTGCTTCAAGCAAATAACTGTCTCCCTTTGCTTTTAGCGTTTTTGTATCTTGTACCTCTATATCATTAAAAGTTTCCGTTGACGTTACAATATCATTTAACGTCTGAACTGGTTGTGATAATAAACTATATTGATCATTCTCTTGTTTTTTTAACGTAATTTCACGAACGATAGAATCGGTTCCATTGAAGTCTTCCTTTAAAGTAGGTGTATTATTTACATAATCCCAGTTATTCATCCATGCTAATGCAAACCGCTTATCACTGATATTTCCATCATCAAACGTTACACCGCCATACCAGTCAAAACCATAATCAAGCCATTGTGGCTCAGAATCATCTGCAGTAAATTGGGTACCGTTGAAATCACCTGTCCAATAAGCATAAGTATTCGGTTTGCCAAATGCCTTTCCATTAGCACTCGCACCTAACACCCATTGCATGGTCCCATCATCTGCTTGTATTTGAAAGAGATCTGGACACTCTACTAAACCAATATCTTTCGTTATAAAATCACCAATATATTTCCATTCTTTTAAATTATCTGATTGATAAAAACCAATCTTCTCTCCTTCGGCCATTAAAGTAATCCATTTATTTGTTTGCTCATCCCAAATAATTCTCGGATCCCTAAAATCCTTTTGTCCTGGATTAGACATAACTGGCTGATCGCTATAAGATGTAAAAGACTTGCCTCTATCTTGGCTGTACCAAAGATATTGCTCCTGTTTTCCACCATCTTCAGAAGGCTGGGTGACGATTGCAATAAGTGCGCCTTCTCCAAATCCTGCTGTATTATGTTCATCCATCACAACAGAGCCAGTCCAAGGATCACCATTTTTATTCGTATATTTAGGGATTGCAACTCCCTCATCCTGCCAATGCACCAAATCTACAGATGTCGCGTGACGCCATTCGGTTCCATTTCCATTAGGGTAATCACGGTTATAAAGGTAATAGTAGTGAAATTTTCCATCCATATAGATAGGTTTTTGGGGATCATTTTTCCATTTATCAGGAGACGTGAAATGATAATTTGCTCGATAGGAAGATTTTTGTTCATTTTGATCAGGATTGTTTTCCTCTTGGTTAGAATCTTTCTTATTCATTGCGTATGCTGCAATAGCAAGTACTGCTAACACTATAAAGGAAAATATAATCCAATAAATGTTTTTTCGTTTCACTTTTTCTTTCTGCAGAAATAAAACCTCCTTGTTTTTTTAGCAGTTCATTGACACTATATTTATACCATACATGCTAATACGTAAAAAGGAAAGAAAAATGCCGATACTAATCAATCGGCATTTTCTTCATTATTATCCAATAATTTCACAAACGTATTATTGCTTATTAACGTTGATAAGATTTTTTCTTCGTATCTACTGTTAATTGACCTTGTTCTAACAAACTATTTTTTACTACAGATGTTTTAGAACCTTTAATATTCAGTAAGAAACTTGGAGCAAATGTAGTATGACGATCTTCAAAGTAGCCTCTATTTGTCATATAACCAGTTACTACTACTTCATTGCCTTTTTTGCTTGGTGTAACAAAATGAGCATAGCTGAACGTAACATCATATGGATCTAAGTCATGGTGTAAAACAAGTCCTGTTCCGTTTAAAGGTTTGTAAGATCCTGTTAGAGAATCTGCTACATATCCAAGCATATAGATATCTTTGTCATTCATAGCATCTGATGCAATTTTAGAACCTCTAGTACTAGTAAATAAATACCATTTACCATTCATTTTAAACACATTTGCTCTTTCTATTTCATCTGTAATTGTATTAGATGTAAGAAGTGGCTTCATTTCTTTTTTCATCGTATAATCATCATTTAATTCAATGATTCCTAATGCACCATTTGCTAGTGCTGCTAAATCTTTTTTATTGCTATTGATTAATTTATTTTTTTCATATTGATAGAAGAATTTATTTCCACCATAATAAGCGCGGTTAGATAATGACTCTTCTCCTTGATAACCGTAATCTGTACCAGTATTCGCTTCAAATACCAGATATTTACGGCCTTTATCTTCAATATAGTGAGGATCTCTTAATGTATGGTTATCTGCATAGTTTCCTCCACCAAAAGCTTGAGTAACATTTTGATACGTTTTTCCGTCTCCACCATCATAAATAGATTTGAAATCTTCCACTCCATCTATTTTTAGTGAATTACCATCTGGTTGGGAAACATTTACTTGTGCAGTTGTTAATGTTTGTTTACCAAAATGGTTTTGCTCTGGAATCCAGCCTTCACGATTCGTATAGAATAAACGGACTTTCCCGTCAGAAGTTAAGGTTGCAGAACCAGACCACTCTTCTTCTTGATATTTAAGAAATGGATCATTTGGAACGAATTTATCACTGTCTTTAAACACACGCCCTGCATTTACCCAGCTATCAATAGAAGTTTCTCCTACTTTTTGATAGAACATATAAATAAATGTATCTGCTCCATTTTTAGGATCCCCTGCTAAACCGAAAAGAATGTGATAACCATTATATTCTGCTACTGTTCCATCTGCATTTTGTAAAGGCCAAGTATCCCAAACATCTAAATCGATTGGATTTCCTTGTTTATCAAACCCTTTAGCTGCAGGTATATTTTTAGTTGCAGCTGCATCAAATTGAGGAATCTTATAACGTTCACTTTTTTGCTGAACAGACATTTCATACATGTCCAAGCGTGTCATATGAGATACTCCATAGCTATTATAATAGCCATTATCACCTTTTTCTTTTCCATGTGCAAAAGTAGTAGTTCCTCCACTTGCAAGTAATGCTGTAGCCAAGGTTATTACCGATGCTTTTTTAAAAAATCCATTTAGTTTCATTCGAGTTTCCCCTCTCTTATTCTCTAATTTTTTAAGAGTCGACCTGCTTGTCCATATAAACATCTGGATTTTTTTAAATATTCAGATGTTTAATGTTTTGTTTGTGTTTATACAGGCTGTTAAATAAATTATAATTTCTGCTTTAACAAGGTTATTAATAAGCACTTGCTAGGAACCGGTTCTGAATTAAGCAAAGAATTTAATATGTAATCATGTTATAAATGGCCATTTATAGATTACTTTCAAAATGTTTCTTGAAGCATCAACTGTTCTAAATAGCTAACAGATTTGATGTCTTCCCAAGATTACTTTGATAATGTGTACACGTCAACTCAATCAAAAGTAACAAAAAACGGAAAAATTCGACTCCTAATTCCTATTACCTGCATCAAAAAACTTAATTTTATGTTAATTAATTACAAAATAAGGATTATATCTCCTTTTTTATTAAATTGTTTATTTTTCTATTTCATTGTTTTTTCCTTTATTCATCTATTTTGTAAACCCTTTTCATGATTTCCTTCACATTTATTATTTGTCATCATATTGTAACGCTTCACAGGAACACAGACCTAGTTTTCTAAAATGAAACAGAATGAGTCCTATAGCACACAAAATATTCCCAACTATTGATCATAAGCTAGTCTTCCTATTTTGATTTTTAGGTTGCAGTGAAATCAGAGACAATCAAGAAAAGCGCAAACGTCCTGGAACTGCTCTGAGCTAGACACTAATCTAAGTTGAAAAATGTTAAACTTACTTACTTTCAAAAAAAACTCCATTTCCCCGTCAAATTTTCTCTTAATCTGACGACAAAAATGGAGTATTCATTCTCTTTAGACTTCATACATTTATTTTCGATGCATTTTAAATTCAAGGAAAAGATCATTATATTCAGCAAGTGATTTTTGCCCTAAATTCTCGTATACTTCTAACTTTGACGTTTTATCTTCCTCTAAATAAAAACGTTTATCCTCTGTAATTTCTTTCGGCAAATACTTCATTGCTGCTTTATTTGGAGTAGAATAACCTACATATTCTGTATTTTGAGCAGCGTTTTTAGCTTCTAGCATAAAGTTAATAAATCGATGAGCACCTTCCACGTTCTTTGCGGTTTTTGGAATTACCATGTTATCAAACCACAGATTAGAACCTTCTTGTGGCACGACATATTCTACTTCTTCATTTTCCCACATAATTTCAGCAGCCATTCCTGACCACAAAACACCGATTGCTGCCTCTTCATTTTCTATCAGCATGCGAATCTCATCTCCAACAATTGCTTTTACATTTGGCGTTAGTGCATCTAGTTTTTCCTTTGCTTCTTTTAAGTGTTGATGATTTTTATCATTTAAGGAGTACCCTAAACTATTTAAACTCACCCCCATTATTTCCCTCGCGCCATCAATCAGCATTATTTCATTTTTGAGATCTTTATCCCATAAGTCATTCCATGAGGTTATCTTTTTCCCATCCAGCATTTTCGGGTTGTATACAATACCAACTGTCCCCCAAAAATACGGGATTGAATATTGGTTATCTGGGTCAAACGATAAATCCATAAAACGGCTGTCAATATTTTTTAGATTAGGAATTTTCGAATGATCTATAGGAATTAATAACTTTTCTTTTTTCATTTTATCAATCATATATTCAGATGGAATGGCAATATCATAATTCGTTCCACCTTGCTGGATTTTCGTCATCATCGCTTCATTAGAATCAAATGTTTCGTAAATAACTTTAATTCCTGTTTCTTTTTCAAATTTTTTTATTAAATCAGCATCAATATAATCTCCCCAGTTATAAACAGTCAATGTATTTCCGCTTGTATAGCCTCTAGTAGCGTTTAATTTTTGTACAATAAGAAGAAGGGCAAAGGATAATACAAAAATAATGATTAATCCCCTGATGAGCGACTTCATTTTTTCACCCCCATATTATGCCTCTTATTACCTCTTTGCATAATAATATAATAACCGACCACAAGCAGTAGCGTTAAGAAAAATAAGAGAGCAGATAGTGCATTGATATTTAAGGCAATCCCTCTTCTTGCTAATGAATAGATTTCAACAGAAAGAGTCGTAAAACCATTTCCAGTTACAAAAAAAGTAACAGCAAAATCATCTAATGAATACGTTAACGCCATAAAAAATCCAGCATATATGCCCGGTGAAATATAAGGCAATATAACTTTCGAAAGTACGTCTTTCCATCCAGCACCAAGGTCAAGGGCAGCATCAACCAAAGTAGGGCTCATTTCCTGTAATTTCGGCAATACCATAATGACTACTATAGGTATACAGAAGGCAATATGCGATAATAACACCGAAAAAAAGCCAAGTTTAATGCCTATAATCGTAAAAAAGATAAGGAAAGATGCACCAATAATGACATCAGGACTTACAATCAATACATTATTTAAAGATAGAATAGTATTCTTAAATTGTTTTTTTCGAAATAGAGATATGCTTATTGCTCCAAGCACCCCAATAATGGTGGAAATTGCAGCTGATAATAGAGCAACAACAATTGTATTTAATACGATTAAAAGTAATCTTGTATCCTGAAAAAGTTCTTTATACCATTTCCACGTAAAGCTTTCAAAATGATGCATCGTTCCACCGCTGTTAAACGAATAAAAGATAAGATAAAAAATTGGAGCATATAATATAGCAAAAACGAGTATTAAATATAATACAGAAATACTGGAAAGCTTTTTCATTTCTATACTCCCTTCTTTCTACTTCCAGTAAGAATCATAATAACGATCATACTAATAATTAAAAATACAGCAATCGTAGAGCCCATTCCCCAATCCTGGGTAATTAAAAAATGCTGTTCGATTGCTGTTCCCAGTGTAATAACACGATTTCCTGCAATCAGCCTTGTTATCATAAACAAAGACAATGCTGGTATAAAGACAGCTTGACAACCTGATTTCACTCCATCAATTGTTAATGGAAAGATAATGCGTTTAAAACTAGTCCAAGATGAAGCACCTAAATCTTTAGAAGCATCGACTAAGCTTGGATTCAACTTTTCTAACGAATTAAAAATAGGTAAAATCATAAAAGGAATAAAAATATATACACTTACGAATAAAAAACTAAAGTCGGTAAATAAGATTTGCTGTTTGCCAATCCCTATGAATTGCAGCAGCTCATTAGCTGCTCCATACGTGCCAAAAATACCCAAAAATGCATATGCTTTTAATAATAAGTTAATCCAGGAAGGCAAAATGATTAATAATAACCATAGTTTCTTATGTTTTGTTTTGGTTAATAGGTATGCTGTCGGGTAGGCAACAAGAAGCGAAAAAAAAGTAATTAAAAAAGCATACCAAAAAGAATTTACCGTCATTTTTAAATAAACAGGTGTAAAGAACTTTTGATAATTATGAAATGTGAATGCTCCCTCTATATTAAAGAAGGAATAATAAACAATAAGAGCAACTGGTGCTATCACAAAGAAAATTATCCAGATATAATAAGGTACAGTATACCAACTCATTTTATTTTTCATCGATAGCACCACTATAAGCTTCTAAACGCCGATCAAATTCTTCTTCTGTTTCCCCTATTCGCATAACATGAATTGCTTCTGGCTCAAAATACAGCCCAATGTCCTCACCCACAATAGCCTTCTTAGTGGAATGGACAAGCCATTCATTGCCATCTTCATCGTAGCCGCAAATTTCATAATGGACTCCCCTAAATAGCTGGGAATCAATTTTGACCTTTAATTTCCCTTCGCTAATAGAAGTAATCTCTAAATCTTCCGGCCGGATAACTACTTCCACCTGTTCATTTTCATGAAAACCTTGATCGACACATTCATATGTTTCACTTCCAAACTGAACGACAAAATCTTTTTTCATTAAAGCTGGCACAATGTTGGATTCTCCAATAAAATCTGCAACAAAGCGATTAATTGGCTCATCATATATGTCTGTCGGTGTACCACTTTGTACTATCTTCCCTTTATTTAACACAAAAATTTCATCAGACATTGCCAATGCCTCTTCTTGATCATGTGTAACAAAAATAAACGTAATACCGAGCCGCCTTTGCAATTCTCTTAGTTCGTACTGCATTTCTGTTCGCAATTTTAAATCTAAAGCAGAAAGTGGTTCATCCAACAAAATAATTTCTGGTTCATTAACAATTGCTCTTGCAATGGCAACACGTTGTCTTTGTCCTCCAGACATTTCACTGATTTCCCTATTTTCATAGCCTTCTAAATTCACAAAACGTAAAGCCTCTTTTACCTTTTCTTCTATCACATGCTTTTTCCATTTTTTTATACGCAAACCAAATGCTACATTTTCAAACACATTTAAATGAGGAAATAAAGCATAATCCTGAAATACTGTGTTTACCTGTCTTTTATTGGCAGGGATTTTATTAATAACTTTATTATTAAAATAGATGCTCCCTTTTGTCGGCTCCATAAAACCTGCAATTAACCGCAGTACAGTTGTTTTGCCACATCCAGAAGGGCCAAGCAGTGTATAAAATTTACCTCTTTCAATTTCAAAACTGACATCATCTAGTACGATTGTATCCTGATCATATGCCTTGGTAACATGATCAAATCGAATAATTGCTTGCTCGGACATATTCCCCATATCCTCCTTATATATAAACTTTAACCATCAAATTATTTATTAATCAAAAAGGCTACATGTTCTTTCACTATAGATAGGATTCAGTTGCAACAAGCAGCAGCTCCGAAGTGCCCTCCGCAATATTAAATAACTGATGTTCTTCCGTTGCATGGTAATAAATAGATTGCCCTTTTTTGGCTCTATATTCTTGTTTTCCTAGTTTCAAAAGCACTTCCCCTTTCATAACAAAGGCAAAGGTTTCTGAAAGAGAGGGTTCAAATTGTTTAAATTCCCCTTTTTTTAATAGCTTAAGCCTAATTGGCTCCATTTCTTTCTCATTCGATTCAGGAACGAGCCATTTTATATGATACCCTCGCTCTTCTTCATAAAAATTTGTAACATCCTCCTCTGTATAAATCACCTTTTGTGATCTTTCTTCCTCATCAAAGAATGCCTTTGGCGGACAGCCTAACACTTCTAAAATAGCAAAAAAAGTTTCAAGAGACGGAGAACTTAAATCTCTTTCCAATTGAGAGATATAGCCTTTGCTTAAATCCGTTCTTTCTCCTAATTCTTCTTGGGTTAACCCTTTTTTTAGTCGCAAATTTTTTATTTTTTTCCCAATTTCCATGTCTCTACCTACTTTTATGTTTAGAAATAGTAAACTTCTAGAGAATCGATAAATACTTACTTTTTTACCTACCGTAACAAAGTTGCATAACCTAAACCATCTAGTGTCTTTCCTTCAATGGTATCATACGTTAAAATGAATTTTTTTCGTCCAATCCTCTTATTAAAAACAAAACTTATTCGTCACAGTTGTTTAGTATTTATAAACTTAATGTTTACTTTCACTCAGTCTATTATACAA
>JBDNRM010000112.1:0-13699 GCA_047718615.1 Bacillus sp. (in: firmicutes)
AGGCTAAAGACCCCGCAAGGCAACGCCGAGGAGGCTCAGATCCCACCCCGCGGAAAGCGAGCAACCCGTAGTGGAAAGCAACCCCCATAATAAAAAACAAGTCTCAAATTTTATTATTCTTAAACCAAGTAATATCAAGACTTGCAAACGAATTTGATGGTGCGAAGTATGAGTTACTTATTAAATTTTTCTAACTTTGTAAAAAATTGAAATACTAATAATAGAATGATAGACTATAAAACAGGAAATCTTGCAAATAAGGAGTTGATTTCACTTTTATGCACTGGAAAAAAATTCTTCTATGGAGTATTGGTATTATTTTTGGCGGAGGAGCACTCATTGCTTCTATTACTTTTGGTCTATTATTGTATTTAGAAAAAGAAAGTACACAACAAGCAACTAAAACTAACCAAGAGGCTTCTTCAGATAATTCAGGAGATGTAAATAGAAAAACAGTTCATAAGCCTGTTAACGAAGACGTGGTAACACTAGCAGATGGTACAAATGGCCATGACTTTATTTCTACTTGGCATGATTTTTATAATACTACACTTGGCTGGGGAAAAATCGATACAGCCAGTTACACGGAACAAAAGGAAGCAGCAGCTGCTATCTTGGAGCAATTAGAGAATATATCTGTTGCCAATAAGAAAATTGAAAATGATTTAGACAGCATTAGACAAAATGCACAGCAAGTCATCAATGGAGATAACCGAGAGGCCATGCGCAAGCTTCATCGCTATTTTCATGATTTAGACATTTTCTTTAATGGCTATGACTATAGTCAAACATTTGGCATAACTGAGTTTACCGGGAAATAATGTTTTATTATTACATTTGTTTTCTTCTTATACTATCCATCCTGTAATAAACTCAGCTAAGTCATGTTTTTATTAAAGTCCCTTAGTATGGACTCTTTTGATTAAAATAGTTTGGTTTTATAACAGCATTATTATAACGTTTATGAAAAATATGAGTAGTTGCTGGTGCTAATGGCGGTATCAGCCATGCCCAATTTCCAGTTAATTCTCTTCCCTTCTCTGCCTCCTTCTTTTCAAACGCTCTAAATTGCTGTGCTGCTGTATGATGATCCACAATCGTTACATCCGCTTCACGGAAAGAAGACAACACTGCTATATTTAATTCAACTAATGCCTTATCCTTCCATAATGAACTATTTTTCTGCTGGTTTAATTCCATTAATGAGCC
Source organism: Bacillus sp. (in: firmicutes) (assembly GCA_047718615.1). GTDB lineage: Bacteria > Bacillota > Bacilli > Bacillales > Cytobacillaceae > Niallia. Next base: position 1,210 of record JBDNRM010000112.1, read on the forward strand.
TATTTTTGGCAGCATATTATAACGATTCTCATCCGCTAAGTTTCTAGCACCAATTTCTGTTCCCATATACCAGCCATTAAATGGAGCAGCTGTATAATGAATTCCGCCAATCTCTAAACACATATTTGAAATGATTGGAACAGCATACCATTTTAATTGTAAATCATGAAACCAATTAAATTCTGGATGGCGAATAGGCACTTCTAAGATAAGCTCTTTTGGTATAGGGAATATTTTAGGATGATTATCATTCATTTGCACGACTAATGGCAAAACATCAAAATGTGTCTCATTGTCTGTCCACCCTAAATCTTGACAACATTTTGTAAAGGCAAATGAATCAGGATCTCCTATAACACCATGGTTTGTTTGATATCCAGCATATCTTATTAGTTGCTGATTCCATATACGTATCTCCATGTCTTTTGTTTTCTGATGAAATATCGTAATAGTTGGTCGGATGCGGCCGCCATTTGTTGCGTATTGAATGTGTTCAAATAAGGCATCTCGCATTCCTTCTTCCGTATCTACCATTCTTTGATCGATTACATGCAGACTTTCCCAGAACAATCTTCCAATACAACGGTTGTTATTCCGCCAAGCCATCTTAGCTCCATGCTCTAACTCTTCTTTTGTATGTGTATAATACCCTAAATCATCTATATCTTTTTTAATCTCGATTATTCTTTGCTCCATTTGCTGTTCACTTTTTTTTAATTCTTTATAACAAGTTTCGATAAATGTTACTGCTTCTTGTAATAGGTCTACTGATTGTTGCAACCATACTCCTCCTTGTTAGCTATACAATTTTTATCATATGGAAAAAAACTTCATTAATACTATCGTAGTCGCTTTCTTATTTTAATACTTTACGAATTAACCTTTCCTTCTTTTTTGTGTAAGGTGGAAACAAAAATGGCATATTCCATTTATCATTTTTTTTATAAACACTCCTTTTATGTGAAAAAGTCAAGAAACTATAAATGCCATGATACATTCCCATTCCTGAACTTCCTACCCCACCAAAAGGCAAATTCGGATTAGCAGCATGTGTGATCGTATCATTAATACATACTCCACCAGAAGAAATATTCCCTAAAATATTTTGCTCTATTTCTCTATTTGTTGTAAATATATATAAGGCAAGAGGCTTTGAAAGTTTCTTGACAGACTGAATGGCAGCATCTAAATCAACGTATGTAATGATAGGAAGAATTGGTCCGAATATTTCCTCTGCCATTGAAGGAGAATTCCATGTGGCATTCAATAAAGTTGGTTCTATATAGCGTGTCTTCCTATTGCTTTTCCCACCAGCAATGATTTTCTTTTGCTCTTGCTCCATCATTTGTTGTAAACGTTTAAAATGTTGGTCATTCACTATTCTGCCAAAATCTTTACTGCTTTCAATAGTTGTTCCATAAAATGCTTGCAAAGCTTTTTTCATTTCTTGAACTAATTGTTCTTTTATTGATTCGTGAACAACAAGATAATCTGGAGCAATACATGTTTGCCCGGCATTTACTGTTTTCCCCCAAATAATACGCTGAGCAGCAAGGGGAATATTAGCATGTTCATCAACAAATACTGGGCTTTTTCCTCCTAATTCCAAGGTAACAGGTATAAGTTTTTTGGCGGCTGCTTCCATGACACGTTTTCCAATAGATACACTTCCTGTAAAGAAGATATAATCAAAAGAACCATGAATTAAAGCTATATTAATTGCAGCTCCGCCCTCAACAGAACGAATATAGTGCTTATCAAAAGTGGATTGAATCATTTTTGTCAAAACAGCAGAAACGGTAGGAACCAGTTCAGAATGCTTTACTACCACACAGTTTCCAGCAGCAATTGCCCCAATTAATGGCTCCATCACTAGCTGAAAAGGATAATTAAATGGACCAATAATTAAAACGGTTCCAAATGGTTCATACTGTAGATAGCTTTTCGATGGAAACAAAGCAACTGGACTTTTTACTTTTTTTCGTTTCGCCCATTTCTTTACATTTTTTATTGCATGCCTGATGCTTCTTAATACAAAGCCCACTTCATAGGTATAGGATTCAAAAGCATGTTTTCCTAAATCCTTTTGAAGTGCGTTGACTATTTCTTGTTCATACTGCTCTATTCCTGCTTTTAATTTTTTTAATTGAAGGATTCGAAAATCTACGGACAGCGTTTGTGTCTTTTCAAAAAATTGTTGATGTTCACTAATCAGCTGTTCTACATCAATCGGATTTGTTTCTATATTCGGCATTCTCTTTTCTCCACGCTTTCTGTTTTTCTTTGTATATTCAAAAGTACCAAAAATAATAAAAAAACAAAAGCGTTATCTTGTCTTTCCTTTCATCCTGCTGAAATTCTATTCTCTTTCTATTCTTTGAATTCCTATCTTTGATGTTGATACGTTTCGTTATAGCTATTCTGAAAAAGTGGCTTTGGGCCCTCTCGAATAAGTCCGCAGGTCACATACACTTCGCTTTCCTGCGGAGTCTCGGCTTTCTCGCATTCCCACGGGAGTCTTCGTGTATTCTGACTGCTCCCTACTTATAAAACTTATGAAAATTGCTTCTTTTCATGGGTTATGGAATATATTTTGTTTGCATGAGTGTCTATTGAAAAAAGCCTGGATGCACTATAAAAAATAGTTCATTCAGGCTTTATCTGCTTTTGCTTATTTTACAATCCGCTGTGTAATATATTTAATACTGTTTTTAATTCTGCTACGGGAATTTGTCCTGGAGCTGATGCTTTTTTGGCTGCTGCAAATGTTAATGCGGATCCAAATAGTTCTCCTGCCATTCGACTAACTGCACCTTTCCCAGCCATTGACATCGTTATTATTGGTCTATCTGCATATTGTTCTTTCATCGTGTTTGTTGCATCTAAAACGGTAATAACATCGGCAATACTATTTGGCATTAATGCAATTTTCGGTAAATCTGCTCCTAATTCTTGTGCTTTCTTGAGACGTGCAATTATTTCTTCTTTCGGAGGAGTTTTGGCAAAATCGTGGTTAGAAATAATAACAGCTACCTTATGCTTATGGGCATGTTCTACAAGCTCTCTTACATCTTCTTCTTTATTAAATAGCTCTACATCAATAATGTCTGTTAAAGCTGTTTCACTGACTGCTTTATTTAATGCAAGGTATGCTGAAGCATTTATTTCTTTTTCTCCTCCTTCTTTTGCGCTTCTGAAAGTAAAGATTAATGGAGTGTTTCCTATTATATTTCGAATTTCTTGTAATGTTGCTTTTACGCTGTCTATATTTTCTACTTCTTCATAGAAATCTACTCGCCACTCGATTACATCTAGTGGAAGTGTTTTAAGAAAGGCTGCTTCTTCTTTTAATAGGTTGGCAGTTTTTCCAATCATTGATACACATATTTTTGGAGTACCTTCCCCAATGTTCACTTCTCTAACTTTTACTATATTCTCCATATTCCTCACTCCTGTTTCGTTCATAATCTACTTTTTTAATGCTACCTTGAAAAGAGGCGCTCTCGATAAGTCCGCAGTCAGAATACACTTCGCTTTCCATGGGGCGGGCGGCGAGCCTCCTCGCTGCGGGGTCTCGGCTTTCTCGCATTCCCGCGGGAGTCTTCGTGTATGCTGGCTGCTCCCTGCTTATAAATTTAAGAAAACTGCTTCTTTTCATGTGCTATGATGCGAATTTGGTTGCATAGGTGTCTACTCTGAAAAGAGCTGCTCTCTGTTTCGAATGTTATAAAAAGCTATCTTTATACTTATTGTGTTATTGGATTTCCAGTTATTTCGGTTGTTTTTATTGGACGAATAACTTTACGATAACGAATATTTACAACTACTGCAAGAATAACTCCAACTAATGTAATCATTGCATCAAAGAAAATAATATTGCTGATACTTGTTTTGGACATAATTCCTGTTATAACAGGGATGGAAAATGTTGCTAAGCTTGATGCTGTATACACAATCCCTGTGATTTTCCCTTTGCTGGTTGGAAATAATTCAGACATAGTTGCCAATGCTAATTGTAATACACCACCTGCTGCTGAGAATCCAATTACTGTGCCGGCAATGATGCAAACCGTTGGAGTTGGAAATGCCCATAAAATTAATAAAGCAATAAAGGATATAAGTGGATATATCAATACAAAAGTTACAGGCTTGATTAAGCTTTTTACTAAATAAGATGTAATAAAAACAGCTATAAGTGATCCAATACTATAATAGCTAATAAGTGTTAAAGATGCCGTTTTTGTCATCTCTCCCACTTCTCTTCCGTAAGTTGGCAGCCAAACAGATATTAAATAAAAAGTTGCTGTTGCTGTATATCCAATGATAATTAAGCATAATCCTTCTATCCAGAACTTTGGCTTCCCAACAAACTTATTTACCGCAGCCTCTTCCCCAGCGGCTTCCGGCTTTTGCGTATGATCAGGAAAAGGAAGTTTTATTAACAATAATCCATTTAAAATGAAAATAACAATACAGAAAATAAAAGAATAGCCAAAATATAAATCATTGCTTATAAGAAACCCAATAATAAATGGAATCGTAAATTGTCCTGCTGAAATAAATGCTTTAATAATAACACTTGCAGTTCCTGCCGTTTTAGGGAAAGATTCCATTAATGCTGGATATGTTCCAGAATCAAGGGAAGAATTTGCAATACCTGCAAGTAAAGCAAAGATAAATGCCGCCGTTACATTTGTACTAAATAAGATTCCTAGGAAAAATAATGAATAAATCCCCATGCCAATAAGAACAAATGGTTTTCTTCCAAATTTATCAGATAAAACACCTGTTGCAAAAAGAACGAGAAGCCTCCCTATTCCCAAAGCTGAAATAACGTAAGACACACCAGCAGTATCTGTATGAAGCTGCTTTGTCAAAAAATCCATGTTTTGAGCTAAAATAATAGCTCCCATACCGTGTATGAAATAGTTCATATATAAGGCGATTGCTGTTGGCATATATTGATTCTTTCGCATCTTTCATTCTCCTTTTTGTTGTCTATAGGGGGCTGGTATGAGCCTGCTTTTATGAGAGTTAAAAAAACTTGATGCTCTGTTGTTAGTCTCTTCTTCCATAGAAATGTTCATCATTTCCCGCTCGCTACCTACCCTTTTTAGATTTGTTTCTGCTTTTTTTATTTCAATTAGTGGAGACGAGAAACAAGTCTCCACTTGAGTTTCTTATATGAACATCCTCACCTTGTTCAAACATTCACATACTAACCTAAGAAAAATTAAAATAATAATTCCTTCACATGTCCAACAGGCATTTCTTCTCCAGTCCATAGTTCGAAGGCTTTTGCTCCTTGCCATAACATCATGCCTAAACCATTAATGATCCGGCATCCTTGTGCTTCAGCCATTTCTAATAATTTGGTTTTCTCTGGCATATAGACTACATCTGAAACGATTAAATCTGGACGAAGCATACTTGGATCTGTAATAACAGACTGTCCTTCTAATGGTTTCATTCCAACTGAAGTTCCATTTGTAAAAATAACACTATCAGCAATTTCATTTCGCAGTGCTTCTGTATGATCCAAATCAAATAATGACGCTTTACAATCTGTTTTGCTATTAATCTCTTGAACCGTTTTTTCAGCTCTGCTATAGTTTTCATCTTTTCTATTAAAAATCGAAATTTCTTTTACTCCATCAAGTGCTGCTTGAATACAAATTGCTGTCGCTGCTCCACCAGCACCTGCAATCGTCATTTTTTTACCGATGATATCAATTCCAGCTTCTTTAAGTGCTCTCATATAGCCAGTTCCATCTGTAATATGACCAGTTAATACTCCATCATCATTTACAATCGTATTTACAGCTCCAATCATTTCAGCTGCTGGTGATAACTTATCTAAATAGTTACACACAAGGGTTTTATTCGGCATTGTTACATTGGATCCTCTCACATTTAATGCACGATATCCTTCAATAACTTTTGGGAGCTGTTCATTGTTTACATCAAATGCTAAGTAAACATAATCTAATCCTAGTTTAGCAAATGCTTCATTATGCATTTTTGGGGATTTGCTGTGTGAAATAGGTGTTCCTAGTAAACCAATTAACTTCGTTTTTCCAGTAATACGTTCTGCCATGTTTCTCTTCCTCTCCATAGTTAAAAATTTATATAATTCTTCCCATAACTAGCGTTTTTTTTATCCAGTTACTGAAGATTATTAATAAGATAAGCAATCATTTCTATCTGTTAGGTATAGGGAAGAAGCTGTTTCCCCATTTGAGTGGTACGGGAGAAGAAAAACTAATTAATGTAAGCAACCCTTTTTCTTCTCCTTACAAAAATCTTTTATCTAGCTCCAATTTTTTCAAAGGTTGTCAATATATTTCTGCCTTCTCTCATGCCATCCATAATTTTTCTAGTAGACCAGCTATCTCCTATATTTACAACCTCTACATTTGTATTTAAATAATGTTCTTGCAGCTTACTTAGCCCTGGATTTTCTGGTTTCATTCCAAGACATACAAATCCATAATCAAAATCGATAGAAGATTCTTCGCCATTATATTTCACTTTAAAGTGATTACTTGCAACCTCTGTTAAAGCGGTATTCACATGAATATCGACGTTTCTTTCTTTTAACATCGTCATCATAGAAATTTTCGTAATCAGATCCAAGTCTTTTCCTAATTCCGGCTGCATTTCAATAATAGAAACAGTTGCTCCTCTTTCGGCAAAGAATTCAACTACATCCAATCCAACAGCCCCTCCGCCAATAACCGCAATTTTTTTCCCCTCAAACTCAGTGAATTCATTTATTCTATTTAATAATCCAAAAATAGAATAAACATTTTCTCCCTCTTTATCAATATGATTTAATAGACCAGGGATTGGCGGCAACAATGGTTTTGAACCAGTTGCATTTATCACAACATCTGGATTTAATGTATCAATTGCTGCTATATCTGCTTTCTTATTTTTAAATGTTACTAGATTGTTTAACCCTTCACTTCTTCTTACTAAATAATTGGGAAGATCTTGTATTCTTTTTTTCTCAGGAAGTCTTGAAATTTCTCTTGCTAGTCCCCCAAAATAATCCTTTTGTTCAAATAGATAAGTAGCACATCCAACCTCAGCAGCGGTGCATGCGGCTTCTAATCCAGCCGTACCTCCACCAACAACCACCACATTAACCGGTCGATTGACTTTTTTATTTTTATATTCCTCATTATGAATAATATCTGGGTTTACAGTACATCTGATTGGTCTGTTTAAAGCGATTCTATGTCCTGCACATCCAATATTACAAGAGATGCATTTTCTGATTTGATCGATGTTTCCTTTTGACAGTTTCTCTACATAGAATGGATCAGCAATCATTTGTCTACCCATTCCAATAAAGTCCGCTTCCCCATTTTCCAAAATTTTATCTGCTACTTTTGGATCGCGAATATTACCTGTTGTTATAGTTGGTTTATTAAATTTCTCTTTTACCGCTTTCGCCATATAAGATCTCCAACCATCTGCCAAACTCATTTGATCAATTTGAAACTGTAAAGTAGGATTTAATGCTGCAGATACATTTAAAATATCTACTCCATCATGCAAGTACTCTAGAATTTCCAATATATCTTCAAGTTTGTTTCCGCCTTCCACAAAGTCCTCTGCACTAAACCGCAAAGAAATCGGGAATAATGGACCAACTTCTTGACGAATTCGATCAATAACTAATCTTGCAAACCTAGCTCTGTTTTCATAACTTCCACCAAATTCATCTGTCCGTTTGTTATATATTGGCGATAAAAACTGACACAATAGATAGGAATGTCCCGCATGAATTTCAATAACATCAAAACCAGCCATTGCAACTCTTTTTGCTGCTTTACCGTACTCATCAACTATTTTGTAAATTTCCTCTTTATCTAATGGCCTTGGTATCGCTCCACCAACTTTAGATGGAATATTAGATGCAGAAACTGGCTGCCCTCCAATTCTTTCAGGAACTGCTGAAGCTCCTGCATGGTTTATTTGGACTGCTACTGCAGCACCGTGTTGATGCAATCTTTCTGTCAGTTTATACATACCAGGAATAAATCGATCATGATCTATACGAATTTGCGTTGTTCCATTTGCACCTAATGGAAAGGAAACACAGGCATTTTCCACAATGATTAATCCTGTTCCCCCTTTTGCTCTTTGCTCATAATACTTTATATGATCTTCATTAAATTCCCCACTTGGCTCCGCATAATTCGTTCCCATAGGCGGCATAACAATACGATTTTTAATCGTTAAACGATTAATTGTAATTGGTTTAAAGATATGTTGATATTTTTCCATTTTCTAATCCTCCCACTTCAAAGGCTGACTTTTTTATTTGTGAATAATTGAGCAATATTATGCTCAATTATTCACAAATTCAATTAAAAATATGTTAAACTTTGAACAAAGACTACTAATAACTTTTACAAAATTTATTATATTAGATAAAAACTTATAAATCTAATGCATTTTCTTCTTTTTATTTATAGTTTTTTTCTATGAATCATCCCTTTTCTCCACAAAAAAAACAAATAAACACTTAATAGAAAGGAATATGTACCGATGAATTTACGACATCTTCACTATTTTCGGGTTTTAGCAAAATTTGAGCATTATACACAAGCAGCTGCCAAGTTATCGATTACACAACCTAGTTTAAGCCATGCTATTTCAGAATTGGAAAAGGAGCTTGAAACCTATTTATTCGAAAAACAAGGAAGAAATATCCGTTTAACAAAATACGGAAAGTTCTTTCTAGAATATGTTAATCTTGCTTTAGATCAGTTGGAGCTTGGAGAGAAAAAATTAAAACAACTTACTAGTCCATCACATGGGCATATTGATCTTGCTTTTATTTATACATTAGGTGCAAATTTTGTTCCAAATTTATTAAAAGAATTTTCTTCTAAAGAAAACTTTGAAAACTTGTCTTTTAAATTACATCAAAGCACAACAAATGAAATCATTTCGACGATAAAAGAACAAAAAATTGATTTAGCTTTCTGTTCCTATATCGAAAATGAACCAGATATAGAGTTTGTTCCACTAGTAGAGCAGGAGTTGGTTCTCGTTGTTTCAGAGGATCATCCACTTGCTTCCCTTGACCACATTGATTTAAAAGATACAGAAGAATATCCCTATATTTTCTTTAGTGAGGCGAGCGGAATTCGGCCAATCATTGACAATATGTTTAAAAAAATCAATATTGCCCCACATGTTGTTTGTGAAGTAGAAGAAGATCATGCGATGGCTGGATTAGTTTCCATTAATTACGGTATTGCCATTATGCCAAAACTAAACGCGCTACAGCATTATAAACTGAAAGTTATTTCGATTAAGGAGCCTTTACTGCAGCGCTTTATTTATGTTGCTAGTTTAAAGAATCACTATTTATCACCAGCGACACTGCAATTTCGCAGCTTTGCCATTAATTATTGCAATGAATACTATTTAAAATATAAAAAACTCATCTAATTTTCATGCTTTTTTTCCCAAAAATAGGATTTATCTAGTACACCGAACATAAGATTTATTACCATAAATACAAAAAAAGCAACTCGATTTATCAAGCTGCTTTTTTTTATTTATCTTTAGTTCTTACAATACTTCTTGTTTTCTTAAACCCTTTAATGACTTCATTTTCTTTCTTCCGAATACTTTATCATATCTAAACAAAACAAATACAGCTAATCCAATTCCAACAAGATTAATAATAATCGCAAATATAAATACAGACTTCATGTTAGCGTTTCTTTGAATTAATCCCGTTAAAAAAGGGATGACAGTATATGCAATGGAAGTAGCTGTATAAACAAACCCAGTAATTTCTCCCTTTCTACCACTAAAAAATTCACTCATTACCGTTAATGCCAATTGTAAAACCCCTGAAATAGAGAAGCCAATCATAAAAGCACAAATAATAGCAAGAATTGGTGATTGTACTAATAACAAGGCTGTTAATGAAATCACCGATATAATTGGATATACTAAAATAATTGTTACAGGTTTGACAAAACGATGCAAAATAACAACTAATATGCCAACAGATAATAACGAGCCGAAGCTATAATAGCTGATTAATTTAAGAGCATCTGTTTTCGTAAACAGGAGAACCTGCTCCCCATAAGTAGGCAGCCAAATCTGAACAATATATAACAAGGCGGGTCCAGTAAAACCAATTAATATAAGCGCAATTCCTTCTTGCCAAAATTTCGGCTGTCCTTCATCAACAACATCTTCTTTCTCTTCTTTCTTTTTCTTCTCTTTTTTTTGATACGTATTTTTCGGAAAATGATTATTCATGATAAAAATAGTATTAAGAAGAAAAATTCCAGCAGGTATAAAAAAAGAAACACCATAAAAAATTCCATGATTCATATTAAAAATGATTAGATATGGCAAAAGTATGGCACCAATTGAAATAACCCCACGTACTAAAACGGTTGCTGCTCCCGCAGATTTTGGAAATATTTCCATTAAAGCTGGATATGTTCCAGAATCTAAACAAGAGTTAGCTACTCCAGCTAATACAGCAAATGTAATTGCCCAAGCAAAATTTGGACTAAGTGGTATTCCAATTAAAAAGATGGACATCATGATTCCAGCAATCACTATAAATATTTTTCTGTTAAACTTATCCGATAGAACACCTGAAATATATAAAGTACATAATCTTCCGAAACCAACAGCTGAAATAAGAAAACTAATTCCCGCATTATCTGTATGAAAATGTTCTGTTAAAAAAGACATATTAGATGCTAGCATAATATTAACCATTCCATACAGAAAATAGTTAATATACAAACCCGTTGAGGTTGTTACATATTTATTTTTTTCCAAATCACTAACCACCTTCAAAATCCTATCTCTACTTGTTACACCTCATTCTAAAAATTACAGAAAACTCCTTTCGTTTAATTTGTGAATGTTTTCACATAAATGATTACAATAAAACAATCCTCTATTCACTTTTATTTCTTCAGCTGAATACTCCCATCATAATGAGGTAAAATTGTTTTATCAATGAATTTCGCATAATGTCACGAATTGTTCAAATTTATTATCTAATCAAAACGGCAAAAATATCATCAAATAATACGAAAAGCGCAAGCGCCTTGAATAACTCTGAAGAAAAATGTTCACATGACTCATTTACTTTTAGAGGCATGGAGCAATACTCACTAGAGTTAGGCGCTTGCGCTAGATAGATTTCACATTTCAAAAATTTTATACGTTCTTACCTTTTAAAAAAAGACTACTTTTCTTCTTGTTTTTTCTCCCTCCACTATACATAGAAATCCACTTCCCATAAGGCTTACAAGGCAATACAAATAACAACTTCGATTAGACGGAATGCCTGCAGGATTTTGTAGAAAAAAAAAGAAGACAGTGCTAAGCAAATTTTTCTTCCTGTAATTTTCTTCTCTAAGAACAATCATATTTGCATATTTGAGGGAGATACTAACTAAAGTCTTTATTACTTTTTAAAAAGACATCCTTCATCATAGTGTCTTTTCCCCTGGTTAAGAAAGTGGTTCATTCAATTCCCATGCCCATTTTAATGATTCCACAATATAATCTGCCACTTCCTCAATTTCTTTACTATCTGTCAACACTTTTGAATGATGATCAGCGTATGCTTCTTTTCTTTTATTAAATAATTCCTCTATATCTTCCATTGACTTTCCTTGTAAAACTGGTCTGCTATCGATAATAAGGTTGATTCTTTCTTTCCAAGAATCCCAAGATAAATCTAAATGAATCACGATACAATTTTCCAAACAGACTTTTTTTATCTCTTCCTGTAAAAAAGAACCTCCACCTAAGGAAATAATATGAAGTTTTTTATTTTCACAAAGATCTATAATAACTTCTTTTTCTTTTTCTCTAAATGTTTTTTCACCAAATTTATGAAAAATTTCAGGGACAGGCATGTTATACTCGTTCTCTATTACCTGATCCACATCAAGAAAATCACGATACAATTTCTTCGCAACAGTTTTTCCAATTGTTGTCTTACCTACTCCCATAAAACCAATAAAAATAATATTCTTCTCTTTTAATGGAATACTGCGTTTATTCACGTTAAAGCCCCCTAATTCTGACAAGTAAACAATAAATTTCTCCAATAATCAATTTTTTTCTTCTTACATTATACGTCATCTACTTCTTATATCCTAGAAGATTATTTCCTCCATGCAAAAGTCCTAATTTATCGTCCTCCGCTTATTTGTTAACAAGTAAACATCAAGAAAAGAACTATTTTTTTATGGAATACAATCCCTGTTTATCCTCTTCAATTTACGGTACTAATACTAGTTTTTTTTACTTAATATCTCTTTATATATGAAAATCAACATTAAAATGGGCGACTTGTTTTTTATTGTGGGGGTTGCTTTCCACTACGGGTTGCTTCGCTTTCCGCGGGGTTATGCTTGAGCCTCCTCGGCGTTGCCTTGCGGGGTCTCAGCCTTCCCACATTTCCCGCAGG
>JBDNRM010000113.1:0-13685 GCA_047718615.1 Bacillus sp. (in: firmicutes)
CCATTAGAATAAAATAGTTGAAGACTATATGGGTTTGATAGTGATGAAAAGGAAAAAAGCTAAAGGTGAGTAAAAAAATGAGCTTTATTACAATCGATTATGCAAAAGAATATATTAAGAAGGAATTATCAAAGTATAAAAAAATAACGATTCCCCGCTTAAAGATGTCGTTAGAGGGTGATGAATTAGCTGAATGGATAATGGAGGAAGCTTCACCGGAAGATATCGTAACAATGGTTGTCATGATAGAAGAAGTGAAAAATAGATCGTCTTCTCCTAAGACCATCTTTCAAACTGTTGCAATAGGCTTGTTTTATTCTTAAAATATGTAGCACTCGTATTTTAACAATTAGTTAAAAAAGATTAGATAGGTGAAGTACAAAAAGGAAGGGAAGGGGTAGTGTATGGAATTTATTTCAAAAAAATCCATTAGTATGATAATAGTGAAAAATGATATTAAAGGAGAAGATATACAGCATTTTCAGCTATCCATGCATGCTTTTTTAAAGCAAAAAGGCAGTCAATTAATTTTATATATTTCTCATTTTTGCCAATTCCATCATCATCTTTTTGATATTATTGCCGATACTGCAATCAATGCGAAAAAAGTAAACAAAGAATTAATTCTATGTGGGGAAAATCCCCAATTAAAAAAGGAATATGATACAAGAAATTTACATTTTTATTTAAAGTATTTTTTTTCTTTAAAAGAAGCAACGAAATATTTTAAAAATAAGGTCTAAAGTAATGGGTATTTCAACATGAAATATTGTAACATAGAAGTTTATAAAATTTTCTACACTTGATCAGTTATCTATTTTTTTATCGGTTTACGAAAATAGTTGGAAGATGGTGATCATAAAGAAACAATAGCTTCATTTATGGTTTTTTATACTATAAATGATTAACTAACCATCCTTCAAAACAATCATAAATTCTCCTAATATAATCGTATTTGAAGGAGTACAAGAAATGACATATTACGAAAAATTAGATGAACAAATTAGAAAGTATTCATCTAGAATAGGAATAAGTTTATTTGCAATAAATGAGCAAGGGGAAATAATCGCAGGAATCGATCATGTCAATAAATTAGGTTTAAGCAAGCTATTTTCCATTGATTGTCCACCGTTTTCTTCAAAAATTCCCACATTTGTTACGATGAGCAAAACAATAAAAAAACCTACCATTATTTCCATGTTTATAGAATATATGGAACTGAAGTTAATAATAACTCCCATTCAACTATTACCTAATAGGGATCAGATATTTTTTGCTGGACCATTTCTTGATCGAATGGATAAGCAACTAGAAGATCGAATCATAAATTCCTCTATTCCAGTTATTGACAATGATAAAACAATAGAAAATTTATTAAAACAAATGGACGAATGGTTGGAATTAATAAAGTATATTAACAAAGAAGAGACAGTAAGAAATTATGTTTATGAAACAGTAAAACTGATGGATTTATTCAATACATATTCTACTTTAGAAAATGAATGCTTTATAAGTGAACTTTTACATAAGGTTTTTACATTATTAAAACCCATTGATTTTATAGGTTTTGCCAAAAAAGGAAGCAATGAAGTTTTTCACATTACAGAAATTAAAGGGAAAAATACGAAAAATCTCTTTAAAAAACAATTCTATTATGGAGAAGGATTGTTAGGGCAAGCAGCAATTGAACAAAAAGCAAAATATTGGAATAGGTTAAAAAAATCAAATCTTGCCTTCTTTTTTAATGAAGAACAATTCTATCTAGATAGTCTATTTTGTTGTCCTATAAAAAGGGACAATCAAATTACGGGATTGCTGTTTGGAGGAAGTGTGGATGAAGGTGGAATAGAAAAAGAAATTAAAATGGTCTTTGAAGTAGTTGCCAATTTTATAGCCTCATCGCAGCAAAAGGAAATACTAATAGATAGATCCAGCCAGTGCTTAAATTATTTAATTTCATTTATTGATTTTATTTCGGGAATGTTCTCTTTTACAGAGGAAGATCAAATGATCTTTAGAGTAATGGATTTTTGTCAAAGTATAAATAAAGGTTTATGTGTCTTTTATACGGATTATAGGGGGAGAAGATACAACAGAGGAAAAATGGAGTATGTGGAAAGAAAACACCAAGTGCTTGCCCAAGATTTTTTCCAACGAACTTCCATTAAATATGAGGGATATCAAACTACTGATGATGAGAATGAAAATTATATTCATCATCAAGGATTTTATCATCAAAACAAAAAAGTAGGATTTCTAACATTTATTTTCCAAGATGGGAGTTTATTGCAAGAGATAAATCAAATGTTTCAAGTGATTATCCAATTGTACAATTCTTCATCACCACAACGGCAAAATGATAGCGGAAGGTTAGACATAGAGCAGAAAGTTACCATATTATTTGATAGTTTAAAAGAATTAAAAGAAGAAGATTATCTATTCACGAAACAATTATTGAAAAATATAAAAGCGTTCTGCAGCAAGCTTAATCATTCAATCAGAGAGGATCTTGTAGAAAACGCCGCCAAAGTTATTACGTTTCGTACTAATTTTTTAAAAGAAAAGTTAGCAGGATCAGACGAATGGTTATTATTGAATGAAGATTGGGTTCTTGAAAAGACAAATAAACCAAAAAAAATAGAGGAATGGAAATTAGAATATCAAATATTGTGGATGAATTATTATTTATTAAAGGATTGGGAGAAATATAAAAAAATGGCTGTAGATTCCGATTTAAAGGAAGAGTTTGAACATTATTTTTTATTAATGAATGGGAAGATGAAGGAAAAAACGCAATCTTCCTTAACAGAAGAGGAAGAAGATGAAAAAAAGATGAAAAAAGTAATTGAGGATCTTCCTTTAACGGTTCGTGAAAAGGAAGTATTGTTTTTTGTTTTAGAGGGTTTAAATAATCATGAAGTTGCCAATCAATTGACCATTAGTATACATACTGTTAAGAATCATCTTACTAATATATTTAGAAAGCTGGATGTAACCGATAGAGTGCAGGTAATGGCAAAAATGCACAAAATTAAAACAAAGTAAGAAAGTGAATTAGATGTGATGTCTAGTTCACTTTATTTATGTATATTGTTGTTTTCTCTTTCTTTTCGCAGAAAATGTTTGTAGGAGTTACTTCCTATTCTAAAAAACAGGATAAGAAGAAAGAAGGGTTTTTAGAAGAAAGAATGAAAAAATAATCAAACGTATAACTTTCGTCAATTTAATAATCCAGGCAGGAATAATAAGTGAAGAGGCTGCATATTATTTAGATAAAGTCTTAGACAAGCTTAATAGTGCTTGTTTAAATAGTTCGATAAAAAAGTTAATTGCATCAATTAAGATGCTTTTACTAATTTTAAAAGGAGATCATCTCTTATGTCTATTCCAACATCGTTAAAAGATATAGTTATTTTTACGCTGTTCTTATCGATGATGTCTTTGTTCTTTTTTGGGAATGAGACATTTATTCAGTCTATAGGTGTTGCTTTATCAGAAGATGGAAAAACAATCTTTATTTTATTTTTAGGGATTTTTTTAGAAGCCTTGCCATTTATTTTAATAGGAGCTATTGCTTCGTCCATTATTAATCTATTTGTTTCAGAGAAAATGATAGCAGCGTTAATTCCTAAAAATCCAGTTGCAGCAATACTAATGGCTCTATTGGCTGCTGTTATTACACCTGTTTGTGAATGTGCGATTATTCCCGTTGTCCGCAGACTCATTCAAAAGGGAGTTCCTGTTCATGTAGGTGTTGTATTGCTAATGGGGGCGCCGATTTTGAATTTTATTGTATTTGGAAGCACCTATTATGCATTTCAAACGAATTTACCAATGGTTTATGGAAGGTTTATTGTCTGCATTGCTTCAGCCGTTATAGTAGGTACGCTTATCTATCTTTTTTTTGGAAAAGAAAAGATATTAAAAACACAGAAGCAAGATTTGATAAATATGATTCCTTCCAACAGCAACAGAGGAGAATCACGATGGAAAGGAATGCTGCATCACACATGTCATGAGTTTTTTACTGTTGGTAAATTTTTTATGATTGGAGCATTGTTTGCAAGTTTAGCTCAAGTATATTTGCAGGGTTCTGTTGTAGTCCAAGCTGCAGAGAATTCTATTAAGGGTACAGCTGTGATGATGGGGCTTGCCTACTTTTTATCTTTATGTTCAGAAGCAGATGCTTTTGTTGCTGCATCCTTTTCTAAAATTTTTTCAAGTCATGCATTATTAGGCTTTTTAGTATTTGGTCCTATACTTGACTTGAAAAATACCTTTGTAATGCTCGCTTCCTTTAAAATAAAATTTGTCTGCGCTTTTATATTTTTAGTAACAATCGTTGTTTTTCTGTTATCGATTCTTGCAGGTAATTTTCTTGCTTAATGAATAATTTTTTTAGGAGAAATAAGAAAAAAGGAGGGCAGCATGATGAAAATTAGGTGGAGTCCAAATTGGCAATTCTCAAACGAGCTTCAAGGGATAATCTTAATTAGCTTCAGTTTACTTATTTTTAAATTATATGTTAAAAATTCACTTACTTTGCTTATTGCACCAAAGATGATACCGTTTCTTCTATTCTCGATGGTAATTTTGTTCCTATTAGGATTTTTTCGCCTTTTAAATAGTAATTTGCAAGGGGCGGACTGTGATTGTGATGTATGTGATCAAAACTCTTCTATAATAAAGCTTCTTCTGCCGTACCTGCTTTTTTTCAGCCCCTTATTTTTCTTTTTTACCATTCAGGATTTTTCAATAAATAAAGACTTACTTTCTAACACAGGTTATACGTCGGAGAACCAACAAGAAGCTGGAGAAAATACTGTAGATATTAAGGTGAATAATACAATTGTTGTGAACGATGAAAATTTTTTTTCGGTAATGGATGTATTAAATAATGAACTTGATACAATGGGAGGAACAGAAATAGAAATGAGTGGTTTTATATACAGAGAGGAAAATTTCTCATCAGAAGAAGCTGTTATTGCAAGACAGGTTATGACCCATTGTATTGCGGATACGTCTATATATGGCTATATGCTGACAGGCGATATCAAGTCTTTAAAGACAGGTGGTTGGTATCATATAGCAGGCATCATTGAAAAAGCAAACAAAGATGGTGTAGTAATGCCTGTATTGCAAGTGAAACAAATCAAGCCGATAGAACAGCCGAAAGATCCGTATCTATATGATTTATAATAACTTATTTGTCTTAAAAAGCTGAATCTTGCATGCAGAATGAAAATACGATAAAATTTTAGGTAACTGCATAAGTAGCGGGAGTTTGTGGAAACAGACTGAGAGTATGACTAAACTGTCATTGACCGTATGAACCTGTTGGATAATGCCAGCGTAGGGAGGTGTATGAATAATTGAAACACTCTGCTGAATGCAAGTGTATTTAATGAACCATGTTAGTACATTTTTTCAAACCTTGTCGTTGGACGAGAGGGGAAGAATGTATGTTGACATGGTTTTTTTGTATGGTAAAGGAAAAATAATCAATTTATGTGGACTGAAATGAAAAAATGGAATGAAGATTACGAGGTCTTTTCCTATCTAGGATGCGGGTTTACTTATTCATCCTTCAGTGGGGATTTTAGTTTGTTTGGAATACTAAATAAGAATCAGAAAAGGGAGGAAATAGAAATGAAGGAAACGAAAGAATTGATTTCTGTTGCAGATAGTTTAACTAGATTAAGAGAAAAAGCCCCACTTATCCATAATATTACGAATGTAGTAGTGACTAATTTTACGGCTAATGGTCTGCTTGCATTAGGAGCATCTCCAGTGATGGCGTTTGCAAAAGAAGAAGTGGCAAATATGGCAACAATTGCGGATGCGTTAGTATTAAATATTGGAACGTTAACGGCAGAACTTGTGGAAAATATGATTATTGCAGGAAAAGCGGCAAATAGTGCGAATACACCGGTAATTCTAGATCCAGTTGGCGCTGGAGCCACTTCATATCGAACAGAAAGCGTACAGAAAATTATAAAAGAAGTGAAAATTTCTCTGCTGCGTGGAAATGTGGCAGAAGTGGCAAACGTTGCAGGTATACAAGCAGCTATTAAAGGAGTGGATGCGGTTGATATGAAGGATGACCCTGTTTCCATTGCAAAAGCAGCATCTAAGAAAATAGGTGCACCAGTTGTTATTACAGGAAAAAAAGATGTGGTGACAGATGGAACACATACTTATTTAATTGGAAATGGTCATCCTCTTTTAACGAAAGTAACTGGTGCAGGCTGTCTTTTATCTTCTGTACTAGCTGCATTTATTGCGGTGGAAGATAATATAGTGGCAGCAAGTGCAGCTGGACTTGTTGTATACGGAATCGCAGCAGAATTGGCTGCACAACAAGCAAAAGAACTTGGACCAGGAAGTTTTCAAATTGCGTTGTTAAATCAATTAGCTTCCGTTAATAGTGATCAACTTAAACAGTTAGCTAGATTAGAAAAGATAGGAGGATAAATATGAGTGTACCGAAAGCTTTAACAATTGCTGGTTCTGATAGCGGAGGCGGTGCAGGCATACAAGCTGATTTAAAAACATTTCAGGAACTAAAAGTCTTTGGAATGACAGCAATTACTGCGATTACAGCTCAAAACACACTTGGGGTGGAGGCTGTATATCCGGTGAGTCTTGAAGCAATTGAAAAGCAAATTGATGCAGTAGCTTCAGATATTGGAACAGATGCAATAAAAACTGGCATGCTTTTTAATGGAGAAATCATTGAACTTGTTGTCGCAAAAATAAAAAAATACAATTGGCAGCAGATTGTGGTTGACCCAGTAATGATAGCAAAAGGAGGATCCACCCTTCTGCAAAAGGAAGCAATAGATGCGATGTGCAGCCTTTTACTCCCAGTTGCTACAGTTATTACTCCTAATATACCAGAAGCAGAAGAATTGACTGGAATAAAAATAAAGAATTTACATGACCGTAAATTAGCAGCAGAAAGATTATACGAACTTGGAGCCAAAAATGTCATCATAAAAGGTGGGCATGGAGACGAGGAAGAATTAATTGATTTATTATTTGATGGAAAAAAATATACAGAGCTGCAGTCAACAAGATTCTCAACCAAAAATACGCATGGCACTGGCTGTACATTTGCTGCAGCGATTGCAGCAAGTTTAGCAAATGGGGAATTAATGGAAGAAGCATTTCGGATTGGGAAAGAATTTGTCTATCATGCCATTCAGAAGGATTTGCATATTGGAAATGGTCATGGACCAACCAATCATTGGGCATACCAGGAAAAGCGAATCAGCAGTTTTAAGTAGCATACGAGGAGTAGAATATGGAGAATTATCAGCAGAATTATATTAGAGACTTATTAAAAGTTTATTTCATTATGGGCAGCAACAATTGTGAACTAGATCCTGAGTATGTTTTAACGGAAGCATTAAAAGCAGGCATAACAGTGTTCCAGTTTAGGGAAAAAGGACAAGGTGCGCTAACTGGACCTGAGAAGAGAGCACTAGCGAAAAAACTGAAAAATAAATGTAATGCTTATGATGTGCCTTTTATCGTTAATGATGATGTGGAATTGGCATTGGAAATTGCAGCTGATGGCATTCATATTGGTCAAGAGGATGAAAAAGCAGAATTTGTGAAAAAGAAAATCGGTAATAAAATACTTGGTGTTTCTGCCCATTCATTAGAAGAAGTGCAATCAGCTATTAAAGCAGGGGCTGATTATGTAGGAATAGGGCCGATTTATCCTACAAATACAAAAAAAGATACAGAGCCAGTAAGAGGAACGAGCTTAATAAAGGAAATGAAGGTGAATAACATCAAAATTCCTATCGTGGGCATTGGTGGAATAACAACTAAAAATGCCAGAGAAGTGATTCATGCAGGTGCGAACGGGGTAGCAATTATTTCTGAAATCAGTTTAGCATCTTCTCCGTATGAGAAGACAAAAAACTTATTGCACACAGTGAAAGACGAGCTGCGGATTAACGAAAACCAAAAAAAACAATAGGTTTTTTGCTTAATATAGACATTTACCCAACCCAAATTCTCTTCTTTGCATAAGATGTTTTTGTAAGTGCTTATGTAATTACTTTTCATAAGTATCAATTATGATTACACATTAGCTTAAAAAATGGTTAATGATAGCACAAAATCAGAAAGGGAGATGTTCTTATGTACGGTTACGGTGCAGGTTATGGTGCTGGTTATGGATATGGCGGCGGTTGTGGTACTGGAGGAGCTGGTTACGGCGGCGGATTCGCATTAATCGTTGTATTATTTATCTTATTAATTATTGTTGGAGCAACTTTTATTTGCTAATTTAAAATAGGAAAAAGGGAGTTCAGGAAGCATCTTTTCTGGACTCCCTTTTTCATGCTGTGGAAAATAAAAGTGGACAATATTATAGGACAGAATAAAAAAGAGAGACATCGACAGAATCAGCCGAAAGTGGAGTGATGCGTCATATTTTATCACGTGTGCGGCATAAAGAAAAACGAAGGATACTTTCTAAAGAGAAGGATGGCTTAATCCGATTAGGACAATGTATTGACGGTAAATTAAGATAACGCTTTCTTAATCTAGAGTTTTCCTGCTGTTTATTCTTATAAAAAGTTAAAAAAGTCAAAGTAATATTACATAATATTAAAAGTAATTCAATTTTTAGAAAATTAATTATTGAAATTATATTGACAGATAATTTATTATCGGTAAAATAAAGATATTGGAGTGTTAGATTATATGACACTTAATGTTATAATATATATACATAAAAGGGGGAAGAAATCCTGATGGAAAATTTAGAATTTTTAATGAACAGCTTGTGGACAATGGTTGCTGCAATTTTAGTTATTTTTATGTTAGGTGGATTTATTTTACTGGAAGCTGGTTCTACAAGAATGAAAAATGCTGGTCATATTGCTGGTAAAACAGTCTTTACATTCGGTATTGCTTCATTAGTATTCTGGGCAGTAGGATATGGATTTATTTTTGGAGGAAATGCAAACTTTTTTGTTGGGTTAACTGATTTCTTCTATTCTGGTGCACAGGCAGATGGAGCTGGACTTCAAACATCCGTGTTTTTTGTTTTCCAATTAGCTTTTGCTGGAATATCTTTAACCATTGCACTAGGAGGTTTTGCTGAACGGGCAAAATTATCAGTATATCTTATTTTCTCGGTATTATTCTCGGCATTAGTGTATCCGGTTGTAGCGCATTGGATTTGGGGAGGCGGCTGGTTGTTCACACACGGCAAACAGGATTTCGCTGGATCTACTGTAGTACATTTAACTGGTGCAATGGCGGCATTGGCTGCGACTATTTTATTAAAACCTCGTATTGGTAAATTTAATGCAGATGGATCTTCTAATCCAATCTTTGGCCATAACCAAGTATACACTGCATTAAGTGTTATCATTTTATGGGTAGGCTGGTTTGGATTTAACGCAGGTAGTACAGTTTCTGTAGCGGATGGATTCTTTGGTTTTGTTGCATTAAACACAAACTTAGCAGCAGCAGCTGGATCTGTTTCTGCGTTGTTAATCTCTTGGATCGTTTTAGGTAAATCAGATATATCTACTATGTTAAATGGTGCATTAGCAGGTTTAGTTGCTATTACAGCATCTTGTGCATTCGTTGACACTTGGGCAGCTGTAGTGATCGGATTTATTGCTGGAATTCTAGTATTCTATAGTGTTAGATTCTTTGATAACAGAAAAATCGATGATCCGATTTTTGCTTTATCAGTACATGGTACAGCTGGAGTATGGGGAACATTATCAAATGGATTATTTGCTACAAAAGAATTAGCTGTTGTTGGTAAACCAGGCTTATTTTACGGCGGTGGATTCCATCAGTTAGGTGTTCAAGCAACAGGTGTAATCGTTTCTGGATTGTTTGCTTTCGTAGTAAGTTTTGTTATCTTATACGCAATCAAAAAAATCAGTGGTCTTCGTGTAACGGAAGAAGAAGAAATCATGGGACTAGATATTAGTGAACATGGTACTTACGGTTATCCAGAAGTTTTTCTTTCAAATGAAGAAAGTAAAAATGTCTAAGCAATTAGTTTTATAATAGTATACGAATCAATTGGAAGCCTCACTTTATTATAGTGGGGCTTCCGCACTTTTTAGTGATTATCATAAAAAAACATATTATTAGTGCGTGTTCAAAAAGGAGGATAAAAAGGACCGAGAAGTTCGAGGCGGTTTGCTCCTGAGCATCACCCTTTCACAGGATGTGATGACTTCCACGTTGCTCACAGGACGTGAGCGTTTTTAGTGGAAGAACCTCTAAGTTATACGTGAGAAGCGGAGAAGCAAACCAACGAAGAAATTTGATGTGTCATTTTTACCGGACTTTTTGAACACCCTCTATTAGAATAATAGAAATAAAAAGAATAGAAGTTCATTAGTGCCATTGTTTATATGCTAAAATAATACAATAAACATATGTTGTAAACTACTTAAGTAGAGCAGCATACATTCTAACATCTATATTTATTATTTAAGGAAGTGCATGGATGTGTTCTCAAATTATAAGAATTAATCAAATACGGCAAGAAAAAGAAGAGCAGAAGATTCATTGTGCAAAAAATAATACGCAATTAAATGAATGTCATGATAAGGTGATGAAACAAGTTTTCACTGTTGCCTTTGAAGAATTTAGAAAAACAAATGGCGAGCCCCCGTGTGAATTTGTTTGGTTTGTAACAGGGAGTGCCGGGAGATTGGAACAAGGTATATTTAGTGATCAAGATCATGGGATTATCTATAAAGAGAGCAATGCCTCTTTTCAATCCTACTTTATACGGTTTGGCAAACAATTAAGTGATCTTTTAAATGATGTTGGTTATCCTTATTGTGAAGGCAATGTTATGAGCAGCAATCCGATGTGGTGTAAATCTGTCGATGAATGGAAAAAGCAACTATTAGATTGGATGGAAATGGAAAGTTGGGAATCCATCCGGTACTTACAAATATTTTATGATAGCAGAAGATTATTCGGAGACGCTTGCTTTGTTGAAAATCTACGCTCCTATATACATGAATATCGTACTGAGCACCCGAATTTATTACATCGTTTTATGAATAATGTGATGCGTATAAAAAAAGGAGTAGGTTTTTTTGGTCAATTTTTTGTGGAAAGAACTGGCCCACATAAAGGATCTATTCATTTGAAAAATACGTTATATTTACCATATGTAAATTCTGTGCGATTGCTAGCTATTAAAGAGGGAATTCAATCATCTTCCACGCTTGGCCGAATGGAAGAACTGGAAAAAATGGAAAAGTATGAAACCTTTCTGCGTCCTTATGAACAATATTTTATAAAAATTTTGCAATATCGTATTACTTTATTTAAAAATGCGAAAACATACAGTGATGTGCATTTTTTAAATATAAAAAGATTAAGTAAGGAAGAAAGGCAAGAAATCAAGTTATTATTAAGAAATGGGATAAAATTATATCAGCGAGTTCAAAGGATAATCGAAAAAGGGTGTTAAAATGGGCGTGGAATCTTTTCTTCATTATATGAGAGATTTATATGGAAAAGTCAATTCAAGTGTACTTAATGCTAATTCAAATGGTTTTAATTCCCAACAGCTTGCTTTTATGAGAAGGCTGCAAAAGGATTTAAAAGTAGAAGTGGCTTCTCGTTTGCCTTTAAAGGATTTAAGTACGGTTATATTTGATATAGAAACAACAGGTTTTTTTCCTGATAAAGGAGATCAGATTATCTCGATTGGTGCTGTTAAAGTAAGAGGCTGTGACATTTTAGACGATCAGTTTTATTCGTTAATTCGTATTAATGAACAAATACCAGAGGATATCGTAAATTTAACGGGAATTAAAGATGCTGATTTAGTGGATGCCCCATATTTGTCTGAAGTTTTAGTTGGATTTTTTGAATTTGTAAAAGATGATACGTTAGTAGCCCATCATTCATCCCATGAAAAAAACTTTATGCAATCTGCTTGTTGGAAGCAATTTAAAACACCTTTTAAGCATCGAATTGTTGATACATCTTTTTTGTTTAAAACAGTAGAACCGAAACAATCTATTGTTACACTGGAGGATTGGTGTGTGCATAGTGAGGTTCCGATTTATGATCGTCACCATGCTCTTGGAGATGCTAAGCTGACAGCTGTTCTGTGGACAAAATATTTAGCTAAAGCCCAGGAAATGGGATGTAAAACTTTACAAGATATATATGAAAGAGTGGCAAGGAGATAGTAATAAATTTGTATTTAATCTTTCTGTTATTGATAGCATGATTGTTTTGGTTTTAAAAGCATAATGAATGTATATTATAATGAATTGCTTTCACATGAAAGATGAATCAATTTTTGATTCATCTTCTTTCTATATCAGTAAATGTAGGTTTGATTTTGAAAAGGCTCTTTTCTAAAAAAGATTGTTGTCTTTTTATTTGGTTTTGCGTTGGTAAAACACGTTAATTGAGTAGAGAGGAATGAAAAAATTGGAATTACTGAATACAAATCGATTAATGCTGAGGAGTTGGCAGGAAACAGATAGTAAAGATTTATATGAGTATGCATGTAATGAATTGGTTGGTCCTAATGCTGGTTGGGCACCACATAAAAGTGAAGAAGAAAGCAAGGAGATTATTAAGCTGTTTTTAACGAATGATCATACGTATGCGATTGTTTGGAATGAAGAAAATAAAGTGATTGGAAGTATTGGGATTCATGAAAGAAAACCAGATAGTTCGCTGTCGCATCTTAAG
Source organism: Bacillus sp. (in: firmicutes) (assembly GCA_047718615.1). Lineage (GTDB taxonomy): Bacteria > Bacillota > Bacilli > Bacillales > Cytobacillaceae > Niallia. Next base: position 12,733 of record JBDNRM010000113.1, read on the forward strand.
CAAAGAGAAATTGGTTATGCTTTAAATCCGAAATATTGGGGAAGAGGCATTGTGCCTGAAGCTGTTAATAAGTTAATTGATTATGGCTTTACAGAGCTGCAGTTAGATGTGATCTGGTGTGGACATTTTGATTTTAATCGTAATTCTAGAAGGGTGAATGAAAAATGTGGTTTTACTTATAGGCTGCAGAAAACTGGGGTTGTGCCGTTGTTGAATAATAAACTAGTTACAAGTTATTATTATTGTTTGTTCAGAGCGGATTATAGCAAAAAGAAGCTGGGACATAAGTATTCCAGCCGAAGATAAGCCCAAACCATGATACGAAGATGTAAAAAAAATTTCGTATGATGGTTTGGGTTTTTTATTCATGTGAAAAAGAAGGTTTGTGGTAATCGTCCACAGCCTGAATACACTTCGCTTTCCGTGGGGCTCGCGCTGAGCCGCTTCGGCCCTTGGCCTGCAGGGTCTCAGCTGCCTCGCTAATCCCACAGGAGTCTACGTGTATTCAGGCTGCTCCCTGCTTATTAATTTAAGAAAGCAACTTCTTTTCATGGGTTATGGTGTGAATCCTTATTCGCATGGTTATCTATCCTGAAAAAAGGCTCTCTCGAAAAGTCCGCAGTCAGAATACACTTCGCTTTCCTGTGGGCGATCGACGAGCCTCCTCGCTTTGCTACGGGGTCTCGTCTTTCTCGCATTCCCACGGTAGTCTTCGTGTATTCTGACTGCTTCCTGCTTATGAACTTAGACTATAAAAAAAATTGCTGCTTCTTTTCATGGGTTATGGTGTGAATCCTTATTCGCATGGTTATCTATCCTGAAAAAAGGCTCTCTTGAATAGTCCGCAGTCAGAATACACTTCGCTTTCCTGTGGGCGAGCGACGAGCCTCTTCGCTTTGCTGCGGGGTCTCGTCTTTCTCGCATTCCCACGGGAGTCTTCGTGTATTCTGACT
>JBDNRM010000114.1:0-13643 GCA_047718615.1 Bacillus sp. (in: firmicutes)
ATTAGAGAATGTTCGTCTTTACCTATTATCTATTTCGTTATGTCTCAGCCTCTTTTTTTTAGTTAATTCTTAGTCACTAAGCCTTTATTGTCATGGAGCAGTGTGGTGATTTGTATCAAAAAAATATAATTAAATGAAAGATAATTTAAAAAATTTCGTCATTTGCTTGATGTTATGAGTAGATTGCATTAAAATAACGTTAGATTTCCTAACAATCAAAGGGAAGAATTTAAAAGAAAGTTAAAGTATTGGAAATGAGAGATGTTTAAATAGAGTTAGCATATTTGTGGTTATATAAAAAAGGGGGATATTGAAATATATTAGGAGTTTTATAGTGGAAGAAAAAAAGAAAGCAGAGGAAAAAAAGTTTTATAAAACAAAAAGTCAAACCGCCACAACAGCTAATTAGATAATGTTAGCAAATTATGGGGTTAGACTATTATAAAAAAATGTTTATTTTATAGTTAGATAAATGATTAAAAAACGATAACAATTTAGCTGTTTTGAATAATTCGAAGTATATCGTGTGCATGATCCCCTGCTACAGCTGCAAAGTTTTCCCAAATTTCATCACGCAGAAGATCTAGTTCCACAATTTTTTTTGCTAAATCAATTGCTTCCTTGTTAATCATTTTAATTAATGCTCCTCTCCATTTTTAAAAAGTAAATGTATAAGTATCTAAAATTCTGTTGGCAGATATATTATGCATTTTATAAGAAAAAAAGAAAAAAAACATCTATATTGTCAGGTATTCTTACCTATTTTTTTGATATACTGTTAGATAATCTGACATAATAGGTCTTGTTTTTCGTTAATAGTATTATAATTGCAAATAATGAGATAAATAACTACTTCATGAGGTGGGAAGATAAAATGGATCAAGAACCATCCTATAAAAAAAGGAAAGTTATTACGATTGGTGTTGTCAGTGAGTTAACGGGATTAACAGAAAGACAAATAAGGTATTACGAACAGCGAAAATTAATTTTTCCGGAAAGACCGGAAAGAGGAAATCGGAAATATTCTTTTTCTGATGTGGAGCGATTAATTGAAATTGCTAACAAACGAGAAGAGGGTGTTCGTACACATGAAATTAGGCAGGAAATTATTAAAAAAAATAGAGAAGAAGAAGAGCGTAAAGTAAAAAAACAAATGCTGCGTGGTCAAATAAATGCACGATTCGGCATTCAAAAAGATTGAAAAAGATAAAAAAACTTCTTATATATTCAAGTCCTTTTAAATGAGCAAAGGGCTTTTTTTGCTGTTTCCGCTAGAAAATCATAGAACTACTGTTTATCCAAAATAATCTTCTGTTGATGGGACAAGTGAATATCCATTAAAATGAACCTTTAACAATAGACTTATCGAAGACTTGTCATATATGATGAAAAAAGTGCTGGCGTATTTTTTGAAAACATGTTAAATACTATATGGAAACTAAAAATACTCGCTTAGTGAAACTTTTTGCAAAGAGATTCTGCAGAAGGTGACTTAGTGTTCCGTGTCTACTAGACAGAAGGTTTTGGAAAACTGCATGATTTAATTGGAGAGAGTGTATATGGAGTATATATCTAAAGAAAAAACATATGAAATTATTGAGGTATGTTTGCTTGCCGGAAGAATTATGCTGAAGAATGGGGCAGAAACATATCGTGTGGAAGATACAATGACAAGGATAGCAAATGCATATGGAGTGGAATATTCTGATAGCTTTGTAACTCCAACTGGTATTATTTTTTCGTTGGAGGGATCGGAACCGACGAAAACAAAACTGGTACGCATTATCGATCGAACGACTAATTTGGAGAAAGTTGTAAAAGTAAATGATGTTTCCAGAAAAATCAGCGCTGGCGGACTTTCGATTGAGCAAGCCTATAACTTATTATCTGAAATAGAGAAAGAGAAAAAAACATACAGCGATTGGTCCCAAGTTCTTGCTGCAGCATTAGCAAGCGGTTGTTTTCTTATTATGTTTCAAGGTATTTGGAGTGATTTTCTTCCTGCCTTTATCGCTGGCGGAGCAGGCTGTTTCTGTTCTATTTATTTCCATCGGATTGTTCATATTAAGTTTTTTGCTGAATTTTTAGCAGCTTTTCTTGTAGGACTAATTGCATTTGCAGCAGTCTATCTTGGCTTTGGTAAAGAAGTGGATAAAATTATTATTGGTTCTGTTATGCCGCTAGTTCCTGGATTATTGATTACAAATGCTGTTCGAGATTTAATGGCAGGGCATTTAGTATCTGGAATCTCCAAAGGGGCAGAGGCTTTTTTAACTGCATTTGCAATTGGTTCAGGAATTGCAGTTTTATTTGTATTACTATAAGTGCGTGTCCTTTTTATTGGACTTTTGAACAACCTCTATAAGGAGTTAACCATCATGATTACTTTTTTAGAACAAGGACTTACAAGCTTTGTTGCTTCTTATGCATTTGCAATGATTTTTCATACGCCACGAAAACTGCTGCTGCAATGCGGATTTGTCGGAATGTGCGGCTGGCTGGCGTATTGGTTCACCGTTTATATCGAGATGGATATGGTTCCAGCAACTATTATTGGCGCCTTTTTAGTAGCGATAATCAGTCATTTTTTTGCTAAAAAGTATAAAACGCCTGTTATCATTTTTAGTGTTGCGGGTATTATTCCTCTTGTTCCAGGAGGTATGGCATTCGATGCTATGCGCCATTTTGTGGAGAATAACTATAGCTATGCAGTAAGTCTGGCAGCAAAGGCATTTCTAATATCTGGTTCGATTGCCATGGGATTAATGTTTTCAGAAGTTATTAACCAGTTAATTTATAAAGTAAATAATACAAAGAAAAGCAAGGGATAAGTAGAATGGTCTACAATCCTTGCTTTTTTCTTTTTTATTGAAGGTTGGCGGGGTTGGCTCTTTCAATGGGGCCGCAGTCAGCATACACTTCGCTTTCCAAGGGGCGAGCGGTGAGCCTCCTCGGAAACTCCTGCGGGGTCTCACCTGTCTCGCAATTCCCATAGGAGTCTTCGTGTATTCTGACTGCTCCCTGCTTATAATACTTAAGAGAATTGCTTCTTTTCATTTCATATGCCATGTTGTGAATTTTGTTTTCCTTTTATTGGTTATTTCTATGTATTGATGACAACTTTACAGCCTTTTAATAGAAGATGAATAGCCTTTCATCTTGGACATCTCTGTAAATAAGTTTTGTTCTATCGTCATTTTTACCGGACTTTTTGAACAACCTCTTCTAAGGTCTTTTTTCTTTTCTAAAGGAATTCGTTTTGCACTATTGTTTTCAAAAAAAGAATAAAATAGGCTTTTTCCTGAAAATCTAAACAAATGGTATCACAAATTTATGACAAAGAGGGAAGGCGTAAGATGAAGACATATGATTGTATTATAGTAGGCGGAGGTATAGCTGGTTTGCAGGCAGCTATTCAATTGGGACGGTATCAGCATAAAGTGCTGGTTATTGATTCAAATGATGGGAGGTCTACACTTTGCAGAAGCTATCATAATATATTAGGTTATCCGAACGGCATAAGCGGAGAAGAGCTGCGGGCAATAGGCAGAGAGCAGGCAAGTCGTTTAGGTGTTTCTTTTATACAAGAGAAGGTAATAAAGGTGGAGAAAACAGATGCTTTCTTTATAGTGACAATAGAGACACATAAACAATTTATGGCAGAAAAATTATTGTTGGCAACTGGCATTATGGATACAATTCCTCCTTTTCCTGCCTTGTTTCCATGCTTAGGAATAAGTGTCTATGTATGTCCTGATTGTGATGGATATGAAGTAAAGGGCAAAAGAACAGTAGTAATTGGAAATGGCGATGTTGGCGCCAATATGGCTTTAACATTGACTTATTGGACAAAAGAAATTGTTTACATTAATCATGGAGGAGACCAAGTAGACAAGGAGATAGAACAAAAGCTAAAGGAAAAACAGATTCCACATTTAAAGAAGCGAATAATAAAAGTAAATGCAGAGGAAGCCAAATTAAAAAGCTATGTTTTAGAAGAAGAGTTGGAAGTAAAGGCAGAACATAGCTTTATTGCGTTTGGTAAAAATAAGGTGAAGTCAGATTTGGCAAAACAGTTGGGTGTCGAGCTTTTAGACAATCAGCATATTGTAGTAAATAGCCGCACAAAAGAGACCAATATTAAAAATATATGGGCAGCTGGAGATGTTGCGGCACACTCTGAACAAGTGACAATTGCGATGGGAGAAGGATCACAGGCAGCTATTTGGATACATAAATCTTTGCTGGATAATTAATTAACAAAGAGCTCGGTAGACGCGATATCCAATAATATTGCCATAAACATATAGTATATGAGAATGCTCCATTAGTTTATTTTCCATATCAGCATTTCCAGGAACAGTTAGGTCTAAGCCCTCTTCTTCTACTTCGGACGAGGATAACAGATGAGAGAATACGGAGTGTGCAACTTTTACTTCAACCGATCTAAAACCAGCTTCTTTGATATGGTTTTTCCACTCTTGTTCTGTCAAAACTTTTTCAATGCCATAAACGGAGCACATATTGTGTTGTTCATGAGAAGTTAACTGTCTTTCTGAAGTCATTTCCAACGCAAGCAGAACTCCATTGGGTTTGAGGACACGCTTTAACTCTTTTAATGACTGATTCCAATTAGTAAAGATCAAAACAGATTCGACAAGAATAATATCAAAGCTAGAGTTTGGAAAAGGCAGTTTTTCTAAACTTCCTTGAAATAGATTGATGGAGAGCTTTTCTTTCTGAAAACGATTCATTGCTCTATTTACCATGGTTGGATGATAATCAATACTTGTTACATGGCAAGGATAATTTTTTTTAATATAAGCAGATGTTTGCCCTGTTCCGCACCCGGCGTCAAGAAGTTCTGTGGAGGAGGTTATCTGTTCTTGCTCCAATAATAATTTTGTTAAAGATAATCCTCCTGGGTGCGCTCCATTTACCCCGTAATAAGCAAGAGCATCTTGATAGGTTGGTTTCACACTAGTTCCTCCTTTAAAACAGCTTTTAAATACTATATGGAGGTTTTAGCCTTTGGTTCCAATTGGATGGGCTGCACATAATCCCTGGCTGCCATTATTACCATATCAGCAGGGGAAAATGGAAGAACATAGAAGCCTATTTTTTCTTTTGTTATAATAAGAAGAGATAGAAAAACAGAGTTAATGAAAGGGAGAGGGGACCAAAATGGCGCAATCAAAAACAAATGCGATGCGTATTTTAGATAGTCATCAGATACCTTATGAAGTGCATACATATAACAACAAAGATGGGAAAATAGATGGAATAACGGTTGCAAATAAAATTAATAAAGATGTACTTATGGTATACAAAACCTTAGTTGTACAAGGAAGCAGCCATGCTATCTATGTATGTGTCATTCCAGTTGCAGAAGAGCTCGATTTTAAAAAGGTGGCAAAAGTGGTAAAGGAAAAGAAAATAGAAATGGTCGCTGTAAAAGATATTCAAAAACTAACTGGTTATATTCGAGGTGGATGTTCTCCCTTAGGAATGAAAAAGAACTATCAAACTCTTATCGATGAAAGTGCAGAAAAGCTTTCTTCCATCATAGTCAGCGCTGGTAAAATTGGCATGCAAATAGAGTTAGGAGTTATGTATTTAAAAGAAACGATAGATGCGCAATTAGCAACTATTATTCATTAGCAAAGAAAGGAGAGTTCTTCCTTTCGCTGCTAATAGAGGGTGTTCAGAAAGTCCAAGATGATAATTAACATGCACTTCCATTCTACTGATCGTTATCCTCAAGAAAAATGCTTCGGAAAAATCTTTCACGTCTTCCCCTTTTGGGCATACGATAATTCAAGATAAATGCCTATATAGGAGTGATGTGAATATGTATCCTGAATATCCTTATTATGGACAAAAAAAAGAAACGAAAAATGTACCCATTGCCTTCCCGCCACAGCATCAGGACCGAATGCCTGGATTTGAATATTTAATGAATCCAAGACCTATCTCCGAAAATCCGAATTATAAAAGCGGCAATAAATTAAAGGGAAAAGTAGCGATTATTACTGGAGGAGACAGCGGCATCGGCAGGGCTGTTGCGTATGCCTATGTGAAAGAAGGCGCAAAAGTAGTGATTGTCTACTTAAACGAACACAAGGATGCAAAAGAAACAGAACAGCGGATTAAGCAATTAGGGGGAGAATGTTTGCTAATAGCGGCAGACTTAACAGTAGAAGAAAACTCCTCTTTAGTAGCTCAAAAAGCAATCCAGCAATTTGGAAAGATTGATATTTTAGTCAATAATCATGCTGTACAATATGTGCAAAAAAGTATACTTGATATTACAAAAGAACAGCTGGAGCATACATTTAAAACAAATATTTTTTCGTTCTTTTATTTAATTAAAGCCGTATTGCCCTATTTAAAAGAGGGAAGTTCAATTATTAATACAGCGTCTATTACAGCTTATAGTGGATTCAAAGAATTATTGGATTATTCATCAACAAAAGGGGCAATCGTAGCGTTAACAAGATCGTTGTCTTTGTCCTTAGTAGATAAGAAAATTAGAGTAAATGCAGTATCGCCAGGTTCCTTTTGGACACCATTAATTCCTGCTAGTTTCTCAGAGAAAAAAGTAATGAAGTTTGGAACAGATTCACCTGCAAAAAGAGCAGGGCAGCCATTTGAATTGGCCCCAGCTTATGTCTATCTAGCATCAGACGATTCCGGTTATACAACAGGAGAAGTGATTCATGTTAATGGAGGACAAATGGTTACTACTTGATAAGAAGTGGGTTAGGCTTTCAAGAAGTGTCCGATAAAGAGGCCTCGATACCTGGCAAGCCAGCGTCTATCTTTTCACATTAAAGAACCTGATCGAAAAATCAATTCGATCAGGTTCTTTGGATAAAGGTAAGAAAGTATCAGTTTTTTGAAGTCTGAGAAGTCTAACACAAGGCGCTTGTGCTTTTCTAATCAGAGCTGACTAAAGCGCCCTATCTTTTATTCTGCATCTGGATGATCCAGAAGATATAATTGTTTATAGCGAGGATAGTTTGTTAATAATTCCTCATGTGTGCCACGCATCTCAATTCTGCCTTTATCCATAAAGATAATTTCGTCCATTTCCTCTATACCAACTAAATGGTGGGTAATCCAGATAATCGACTTTCCTGTTAGACTAGAAAAAATGGTTTTTAACAGTTCTTTTTCTGTTCGCGGATCTAAGCTTGCATTTGGTTCATCCATAATGACAACAGGGGTATTTTGCAGAAGAACTCTTGCAAGTGCCACCCTTTGTCTTTCTCCGCCTGAAAAACGCTGTCCTGTTTCCTGCATAAAGGTATCCAATCCATCTGGCAGACTATCCACTAATTTTTCCAACTGTGCCATTTTAATCGCTTTTGCCAATTGTGCTGGTGAAGGTTCGTCGATTCCCAGTGTTACATTATTTCGAAGTGTTGTATCGAATAAATGTGGATTTTGATTAAGCACAGAAATAATCGACGAGCTATTTTCGTGGAAAGAAAAAGCATCTTTCTGATTAAAAGTTATTTTCCCTGATGATGGGATAAGCGCACCTTGTATTAGCTTCAGCAAAGTTGATTTGCCTGCACCGCTTCTTCCAATAATCGCAATCTTTTTCCCTTGAGGGATAGAAAGTTTCACATTAGAAACAGATGGTTCTTTTTCGTTCTTATATGAAAAACTAACACCATTTACTGCAATATCAACATTGCTGTCATGTAAAATTGCTTGCTGATTGGTTTGTAGGGCATCTCCATCTTGGGATAATTTTTTTAATCTTTCCAATGAATCTTGATAAGCAGGAATTTTTTCAAATGCATCGGAAATAATCAAAAATGCTTCCAGTACAGGGAATGCCACTAATATAATGGCGGCAATTAATGTAGGAGAAATAGTTCCTTGTGTATACTGTGCGCTTGACCATAGAGCGAGTGAAATAATAATAACGGCAGCAACACCTTGGGCAACAAGGTTTCTCCATCTTGAAAAGCTTTGCAATTTAGTGCTGATCTTTGCAACAATGGCTTCCTCTTTTTCATAATTTGCAATAAAATTTGCGGTACGACCGCTGATTACCCAATCGCTTATACCGAGGATGCTGTCAGTAAGGGTTTGATATAAGCCATTTCTGTTTTGTTTGTATGCTTTTTGTTTTTTCTGGATGAATAATAAGGAAAGCGCTGGCAATACAACTAGTAAGATGGCTAGATAACAGCCAATAAGCACAGCGAATTTACTATCAAGCATTCCAATGGAAAATACAACAACGACATACAGAAAAATTGCTGAAATAGTTGGGAAAATCGTCCGTAAATAAATATATTGCAGCTGTTCTATATCATCTGCCAATATACCAAGCATATCTCCGAGCCGAAATCGATTTTTTAAGAAAAGGGCTTGAGGCTCTAAAATACGATAAAGCTTTACGCGCATCCGCGATAGAATGCGAAGAACCGTGTCATGTCCAGCTAATCTTTCTAAATAAGTAAATACCGCTCGGCTGATGCCAAAGGTCCTGACACCAACGATCGGAATATAAACAAGTAGAATATTTTCTACTGGAATAGCCGCTTTAGAAATTAGGTACCCAGAAGTAAATGTAAGCATGGCTGCAGTAAGAACGGTGAGAAAGCTAATTACAATGATTAAGATAATCCGTGGGACATTTCCCTTTATAAAAGGAAGAATCCATTTTTCCTGTTTCATATGTCCATTCGCTCCTTACGCCTTCAGCAGCCTGTAATAGGCACCTTTTTTTTCTACTAACTCTTGATGTGTTCCAATTTCGACAATTTTTCCTTTTTCTAAAACAAACAGTAAATCCATTTGCTCCATCCAGTGCAGGCGATGAGTAGCAAGGAAGACTAATTTATTTTCAAAAAGAGGAAGCATTGTTTCTTTTAATTCAAATTCTGTTTCAATATCTAAATGGGAGGTAGGTTCATCGAGCAGCATAATAGGACGTTTGCTTAAATAGGCTCTTGCTAGTGCGATTCTTTGTTCCTGGCCACCGCTTAACGTCCTGCCTCCGTCACCTAATAGTTCATCTAAACCATTTGGAAAAGTAGTATACAGCTTATATAGCCCTGTTTCTTTTAGAGCGGTTTCCACTTCTTGATCCGTTGCTTCAGGAGAATAGAAGCGAATATTATCTCGTAAGGAAAGGCTAAATATATAGGGAGACTGTGGTATATAAGTAGTATTCTGTCTCCATCCATTATTCGATAAACGAGCATCGTTTTTATTTAAAGTAATCGTACCAGTCGTATGATCAGAAAATCCACTCAATAAATCAATTAAGGTTGATTTACCAGCACCACTTTCACCGACAATCCCAATTTTTTTTCTCCCATTTATAGAAAAAGATATATCTTGTAATGTTTCTGCCTCTCCCTCCTGATGAAAAAATCCAACAGAATGGAAAGAAAATTCATTAATAGAAGAATCGATTGTTGTTTCTTCCTCTTTATTTATCTTTTGATCAAGAATGCCTTGAATCGATTCTCCAGCCTCTTTTCCGTTTAAGGTCGCATGGTAATCAGCACCAACCATTCTAACGGGTAGGAAGTATTCAGGTGCCAGCATTAAAATAATAAGTGCTGGCAATAAGCTTAAGTTTTCATTAACTAATCGGACACCTAAGTTAACGGCAACGGAAGCTACTGATAAAGAAGTGAAAAAATCCAAAGAAAACGAGGAAAGAAAGGCGACTCGTAATGTTTTCAGTGTGGCAGAGCGATACTGCTCACTGACTTTTTCAATATTTTCACTATGCCTTCTGCTTTTTCCAAGAAACTTAAGTGTTTCCAATCCACGTAATGAATCTAAAAAATGGTTGGATAAAATCCGGTATGTAGCCCATTGGCGATTCATTTGGCCTTTTGCAGCAAGGCCGACTAAGATAAGAAAGCCAATTAAAATCGGCATCGTTATCGTTAAAATGATGCCGGAAATCCAATCCATCCAATAAACATAAAGAAGCAGCATAGGTGGAATAACCGCTGTTGCAATCATTCTTGGCAAGAAAAGCTCTAAATAGTTTTTAAATTGTGAAACTCCTTCTAGCACAAGTGTCGCTATTGTGCCACTGCCTTGTTTTTTTGTAAACTTCGGTCCGAGCTGGAATAATTTCGTTATGAGTTGCAAACGTAAATATTTGCTTGTCTTTTCCGCAAAATCAGAAGAGATTTTCTGCTGGACTAAATGCAGAAAATGCCGGGCGATAAATGCGAATAAAAACAATATGATCTGCTCATATTGTTTCTGAAACGGTTCGCCTTTATATAAGGAGACTATTACATCTGCAAGCCATTTGGCTTGCAGAATAATAGCTGCACCTTGTGTAATAGTTAATATGGTTAAAAATGCGAGAATCGGCTTGATCCCTTTAAACGTAAGAATGTTTTGTTTCATTAATATTCAAGATGAGACTTCTCAGTAACTCTTTTACGGAAAACAATGTAGCTCCAGATTTGATACCCTAATACAAAAGGCAATAGGGTTAGAGCCACGATTGTCATTACTTTTAAAGAATAATTACCAGAAGCTGCATTTGTAATCGTTAAGCTGAAAGCATCGCTGATCGAACTAATCATTACTCTAGGGAATAAGCCGATAAACACTGCTGTAAAGGAAAGGATAATCACACCGCCTGTCATGCCAAATGCCCAGCCATCTTTTTTTCTTGAAATAAAGAAGCCGGCTAGCACGAACACGATAACACCTAATCCGAATATGGCAGATAAAATTTCTCCTCGAGCATCAAAAATATCAGATTTGATATAAGTTAATACCGTAAATGCCAATAATAGTATGCCTAATAAAGGCAATAGTTTCTGTGCTGTTTTACGAGCGCGGTTTTGAAGATCACCAACCGTACGAAGGGTTGTGAACATTAGACCATGCACTAAACAAAGAATTAAAACCGTTAAACCGCCAACTAGCGTATAGTAGTTTACGATGTCAAAAAATCCAGCCTTTAACTCCATATTTTTATCAATTGGCAGACCTTGCATAAAGCAGGCAAATACAACGCCGAATAGAAGAGGTGGTAAAAGGCTTCCTAGGAAAATGCAAATATCCCATGATTTTTTCCATAAAGGACTGTCGCCTTTGGCACGGAATTCAAATCCAGTAGCACGGATAATCAATGCTAATAATACGACAACAAGCGGTGTATAAAATCCGCTGAACAGTGTAGCATACCAGTGAGGGAAAGCAGCAAATAATGCTCCGCCTGCTGTAATTAGCCAAACTTCATTCGCATCCCAGAAAGGACCGATTGAATTGATCAAAATGCGTCTTTCTTGATCATTTTTTGCAATGATTTGGGTGGACATGCCGACCCCAAAATCAAATCCTTCTAAGAAGAAAAATCCAATGAATAAAACAGCGACTAATATAAACCAAAGAACGTTTAACTCAAGCATGGAAACCCTCCTTCGCAAATGGGTCTGTGGTTACTTTACTATCTTTCTTATCTAGCATATATGGACCTTTTTTAATAACTTTTACATATAAGAAGACCATGATTGCTGCTAAAATGGCATAAACAGTAGAGAAAGTGATGACAGAGAATAATACTTGACCAGCACTTACACTTGGAGAGATACTGTCTTCTGTTCTCATTAATCCAAAAACAGTCCAAGGCTGTCTGCCGATTTCCGTCATAATCCATCCTGAAGTATTGGCGATAAATGGCAAAGATATACCTGCAACCATAAAACGGTAGAACCATTTATTCGGTTTAATCGTTAATTTTTTCTTCCAGCCTAAATACACACCATAAATGCCTAACAAAAGCATTGCAGTTCCGGCAACTACCATGATTCTAAAGCTCCAAAAAGTTGTTTTTACTGGAGGGATATAATTTCCTTCTCCATATTTTTCGGTATACTCTGCTTGCAGCTCGTTCATTCCTTTTACACTGCCGTCTAACGTATTGTAAGAAAGGATGCTTAGTAAATAAGGAATTTTTATTTCATGTGTGTTCTTTTTATTTTCTACATCGATATTTGCGAAAGTGGTCCAGGGTGCAGGATCTTCACTTGTGTTCCAAAGACCTTCACTTGCGGCCATTTTCATTGGCTGTGTTTCGACAAGATATTGTGCTTGAGCATGGCCGGCAACCATTGTCAAAAATGTTGATGTTAAAGCAACCGTAATCCCGATTTGAAAAGATTTTTTGAAAAACTCTACTTCTTGTTTTTTTAATAGTTTATAAGCGCTAATTCCAGTAACCAAAAAAGCACCGGTTGCTAGAGCACCTAATACAGTGTGCGGCATTTCTACAAGAACTTGACCGTTTGTAATAAGGGCAAAAAAGTCATTCATTTCTGCGCGGCCATTATTTATTTCAAATCCAACTGGATGCTGCATAAACGAGTTGGCAACAAGAATCCAATAAGCGGAAATCATTGTTCCAAAAGCAGTTAACCAGATACAGGCTAAATGTACTTTTTTTGATAATCGATCCCATCCGAAAATCCATAAACCGATAAAGGTAGATTCCATAAAGAAAGCAAGCAATGCCTCAATCGCAAGTGGCGCACCAAATACATCGCCGACAAAGCGGGAATAATTAGACCAGTTCATACCAAATTGGAATTCTTGGAGAATTCCTGTAACGATACCGATTACGAAATTAATGAGAAACAGCTTTCCCCAGAATTTCGCCATTTTTTTATATTCTTCATTGCCACTTTTTACATACATTGATTCCATAATTGCGATTAGAAACACTAATCCAATTGAAATTGGTACAAATATAAAGTGGAAAATGGTAGTTGAAGCAAATTGTAAACGTGATAGAAATACCATATCCATGTATTTCTTCCCCCTCTTCTTATCATTTTATATCCTCATGTATATGAGATTTTTGTGAACGGTGAATTTTTAAAAAGCGATAAATGTCATTGCGCCTGTAGTGTGCTTATGCGTGAAAATTAAGAAATAAAAGGATTAAAATAGCTTGACTTGTGATAAATTACACAAGATGAATCTTGATGAACAAGTCCAAAAGTACTGATAAATGTGGATTTTATAAAAGATTAGGTTTTGTTTTTTTCAACCGTCTCCTTTTTTCAAATGATAGCTATATCATAATGAAAAAATATGGATTTGAGTTAAAAATCACAAAAAGTTTGAAAAAAGTTCACAATTTCACATAAATTAAAAGTTTGGAAACAAAAGGGTATTGCTTTTTGGGATTTTTCGGTGAAGTGCAAGATATTTCCATAGTGTATGGTTGTGATTTTTAAGGCTACCTTGAAAAGAGGCGCTCTCGATAAGTCCGCAGCCAGAATACACTTCGCTTTCCCTAGGGCGGGCGGCGATCCTCCTCGGAGCCTCGTCTCGCCTGTCCCGCAATTCCCATAGGATTCTACGTGTATTCTAATTACTCTCTGGTTCAACATTTATTTATAAAAAATGGAATGCTTCTGCAAGAGTGTTGATTATCCAAAATTAGATAGAATTTTCCTGTGTAGATTAGAAAAGGATGAATCAGGACCAAAACAGCGGAAAAGAAGAAGAAAAAGTGCCTCATACGCTTTATGAAGGACAAAAACAGCGGAAAAGAAGAAGAAAAAGTGCTTCATACGCTTTATGAAGGACAAAAACAGCGGAAAAGAAGAAGAAAAAGTGCCTCA
>JBDNRM010000115.1:0-13527 GCA_047718615.1 Bacillus sp. (in: firmicutes)
GTTACTTTAACATCTTTCACATTTTTTTATCAAAGTTTACTCCTCGGAGCTGAAGAAATTGTAACAGAGTATCAAAGAGATGAGAATAGTGAATTGGATTCTTCCAATATTTCTGCTAATCAAGAAAAGGAACGGCTATTACAAATTATTAATCTACTATATACGTTACAGGAACAAGAAATGAAGGATGAACTTTTCCGTACAAAAGAAACATATACGATGGCAGTGAAAATGATTTATATTTATGTTTTTATAGGAATTTTCATTAGTGTGGCCATAGCAGTCTGGATTATAAAAGGAATAACCCAAAATCTTAATCGGGTATCTTCTGTCATGTCAAGTGTTGCCTATCATCATGGAACGCAATTCCCGAGAATACTAGTAACGGCAAAAGATGAAATAGGGAAAATTGCGGAAGCCTATAATGAAATGGCATTAGCATTAGAAGAGCATTCAAAGCATGAAGCGGTGCTAAAGAAAAAAGCAGAGGAACAGAGCTGGCTTGATTCAAAAATTGCAGATATTACGTCTACTTATCCATGCGCTGATGACTTTAAGTCGTTGGCAAATTTATTTATTGCCCATATTGCCCCAGCAATCGAGGCACAGTATGGAGTATTCTATATCAAAGCAGGTCTGGAAGAACAGCAGACTTTAGATGAAATTGCTTCATATGGATTTATAAACAAAAAAGGAAAACAAAGCTTTTTACTTGGAGAAAAGCTAGTAGGGCAATGTGCTTTAGATAATAAGCCAATATATATAACAAAGATTCCCAATGATTATGTGAAAATAGAGACAGGCGTAGGAGAATCCATGCCTAAAAATATTTATATTCTGCCAATCGAATATGAAGGAGAAGTGCTTGCGGTAATAGAGTTTGCTTCTCTTAAATTATTCAGTCCTATGCAGCAAAAGTTACTAATTACTGTAATTGGACATTTAGGAATAGCCATCAATAGTATGAAGAATCGGATGCAGGTGAAAAGATTGCTAGAAGATTCACAGATGCTCACAGAAGAACTGCAGAGCCAGTCAGAAGAGCTGCAAGTACAACAAGAAGAACTGATAGCGATCAATGAAGAATTGGAAGCACAATATAAATCCTCTGAGCAAAAAAATGAAGAGTTGAAAAAACTTAGCGTGATATTAGAAGAAAAGGCACAGCAACTTGTCATTAGTTCTCAATATAAAACAGAATTTCTCGCAAATATGTCTCATGAACTTCGTACACCACTTAATAGTATGTTGATACTTGCACAGATGTTAGTAGAAAAGAGGAATGATAACTTAACAGCAACGCAATTAGAATACTTGCAGACAATAAACACATCAGGCAATGACTTGCTGCATGTAATAAATGAAATTTTAGATTTGGCAAAGATAGAAACAGGGAAAATGGATATTGTGGAAGAGGATGTAATGCTTGAAGATATTCGCATATTTGCAGAAAAATATTTTCAACACTTGGCTGATAAAAAAGGCCTTCATTTTAAAGTGATTGCAAGTGAAGATTTACCACTATCCATATACACAGATGTACATCGCTTAAAACAGATTTTAACCAATTTATTAGCTAACGCCTTTAAATTTACAAATAAGGGGAGCGTGAAATTATTTATACAACTTGAAACGGAATCCAAGTTTGAATCTGGCCCATTGTTACATGAAGATTCAGTAATCTTGTTTACTGTTTCAGATACTGGAATAGGCATTGCACTGGATAAACAAGAGCTTATATTTGAAGCTTTTCATCAAGCAGATGGAACAACTAGCCGTAAATATGGAGGGACTGGCCTAGGTCTTTCGATAAGTAAACAGATCTCTAGCTTGTTGGGGGGCAAAATTAGGCTGAAAAGTGAGGTAGGAGTAGGAAGTTCCTTTACACTTTATTTGCCATATAAGCAAAAAAAGAAAATAGAGAATCCCGTTTTGTTAGAAAGAAGATCTGCAACAGGTCAAGAGAACGTGATTGATGGAAAGAAAAGTTTAAATGTTGGTAGAACAGATTTACAAAGCGAATCCTCCTTTAAGGGAAAGAAAATTTTAATAGTTGATGATGACATGAGAAATATTTTCTCATTAACGGCGGCATTAGAAGAGTATGAGATAGACGTATTATTCGCAGAGAATGGAAAAGAAGGAATTGCGAAATTAATAGAACATGATGATATAGATCTTGTCTTAATGGATATTATGATGCCGGAAATGGATGGATTGGAGGCGATATCAAAAATCAGAAGTATGCCAAAGTTTCAAAGTATTCCAATTATTGCCTTGACTGCTAAAGCAATGAAGCATAATCGAGAACAATGTATAGACGCTGGTGCATCTGATTATATAAGAAAACCAATAAACTTAGAGCAGCTATATTCTTTAATACAAGTATGGCTGTATAGAAGTTAGGTGTTTTCTTTTTTGAATGGCGTCAACTGAAGAAAAGCCGAAGCCGTGTATGTTTTTAATTTAGCTGCTGCAAATTCGAGGTTATGGGTCTATTATAAAATCGCTTCATTCCATCAGGTTTTCTTGGATTGGGCAAGAGAGAGGAGGTCCGGTTTACAGAATATGCCGGACATTATGAAGAATATAATTCTTAAGAAAAAAAATACTGTGAAATCAAATGAACCGAAAAGACCAGAGGCCATAAATATTTTAATGGTAGATGATCTTCAAGAAAACCTGATTGCGTTAAAAGCGGTATTGAGTTCTCCGAAATATCATTTAGTCAGTGCAAAAACAGGAGAAGACGCATTAAAATGTATCTTGCAACACGATTTTGCGGTAATCCTTCTTGATGTACAAATGCCAGGATTAAGCGGTTTTGAAACAGCAAAGTTGATAAAAAAACGAAAGCGATCAATGGATATTCCAATTATTTTCCTTACGGCGATAAGTAACGACATAAACCATATTATCGAAGGGTATGAAGTAGGAGCAATTGATTATATTGTAAAGCCATTTAATCCAGAGGTACTAAAGAATAAGGTTGAACAATTTGTAAGTATATACGAACGTCATACAGAAAATCTTAAAGAGATGGAAAAGAATCGCACCCTCGAAAGAGAAAAGATAAATTTAGAGCTGAATCTTACAAAATTAGATTTATCTAAACAAGAGGCACTAACAAAGGTTATACAAGATACATTGCTGGATATTATTATTACGTTTAATGAAGATGGTATTATATTATCTGTTAATCCAATGGGGGAGAAAATACTAGGCTATACCGAAGCAGAATTAATAGGAAAACAGATAGATTCTCTTCTGTGTTCAATTGGAAAGGACGAAAAGAAAACGACTTCTATGATGGATTCTTTCTTTCATTGTATTGGAAAAATTAGTGAAGGTGTTGTAAAACGAAAAGATGATAGCGTGTTTCCGGCAGATATTCATATCGGTGATGTTATGTTAGAGAAATATCATATTTTTGTATGCACCATTCGTGATATTACAGAACGTAAAGAAATAGAGCAGATCAGAAAGCTGCAAATAGATAAATTAGAACAAGTAGTGGAAGAGAGAACAAGGGACTTATTATTGGTTAATAAGAAGTTAAAACAGGAAATGGAAGAGCGGAACAAGGTAATGGACGATCTGCTATTATCTGAAGGACGCTTTCGGCAGATTTTTGAGGCAAGCCCATGTTTAATGGCCATTCGCTCGATACAAGAAGGAAGATTTATTGCCGTCAATAATAATTGGATAAATAGCATGGGGTATGAAATGGAGGAGTGGAAAGGCGATGATCATTCAGGAAGAATCTTTAAAGAGAAAGAAAATGGGCAATATGTAAGCGTTACAGAGTATGAATGGAATACTCCAATGAATAATAAGAAAGTAACCTATCATACGAAATCCGGCTTAATAAGAGATGCCTTATTGTCCACAGAAACAATAATGATTGAAAATAGAAATTGTGTGCTCCTTGTATTAAATGATATTACAGAAAGAACACTTATGGAAAAAGAAATGTATAAATTGGATCAGTTAAATTTAGTAGGGGAAATGGCGGCAGGGATTGCTCATGAAATTCGAAACCCAATGACAACGGTGCACGGTTTTTTGCAAATGGGAAAGATGGATAAGCAGATGCTAACAGTGGACCATATGGATTTAATGATCGATGAATTAGATAGGGCAAATAAAATCATAAAAGAATTTTTAACGTTAGCGAAAAACAAGACAAGCGATAAAAAATACCATTCGCTTAATGGAATTATTGAAATTATCTTCCCACTCTTAAATGCAGAAGCCCTTTTAGCTGGAAAAAGAGTGGTGCTGGAATTAGAAACATGTCCAATGCTTTACTTAGATGAAAAAGAAATTCGTCAGCTTTTGTTAAATATTGCATTAAACGGACTTGAATCTATGATTCATGAAGGTCTTCTTCTTATAAAAACATATGAGCAAGATGAACATGTTGTTTTACAAATCAAAGACAGTGGAGAAGGAATTAAGGAAGAGATTTTAGAAAAGTTGGGAACACCTTTCTTTACAACGAAGGAAAATGGAACAGGGTTAGGATTAGCTGTCTGCTATAGCATTGCAGATCGTCATCAAGCAACAATTAAAATCAATTCAAGTAATAAAGGAACAACCTTTTCTATTTATTTTAAAATAGTATAATTACAAATATCGAGGATAGGAGATTATTAATTGAGAAAAAAATGGCTCATCCTAATGGTGTGTATCGTTTTTTCTAGTGGAATATTAGGTTATATGATAAAAGAAAAGTATGAAAAAAAACCAAAAATAATGGTAGTTTTAAAAGCGACAAAACCAGATTACTGGAAAATGATGATTACTGGTTTCCAAAATGCCTTTGATCACTATGGTATAGAGGGAAGCATATTGGCTACGGACAATACGAAGGAAATGCAGCTAACTATATTAAAGCGAGTATTAGAGGAAAAACCGGATGCGTTAATATTTTCACCAGAGAACCCCGAGGCTTCCATATCTATATTAAAGGAGTATAATAGTGAAAATATTCCTGTGTTACTTGTTGATACAGATATGGAAGAATTCGATAAGACTTCTTTTATCGGCACAAATAATAGTACATTAGGTGTAAAAGCAGGGGAGTTATTGTCATCTATGGTACAACCGAATGATGAAATATTACTTTTAGGCTGGAAATCTATTGATCATGTCGGCAGAGATCGAATCGATGGAGCAAATGAAACGTTAACAGATGCTGGTGTTCAGACAATAATTAGGGAGCAATCCGAATTGACTGAAATAAGACCAATGCTTACAAGCGTTTTGCAAAAGAATCCTAAATTAAAGGGAATATTTGCAACAGACGATATTATGGCTCTTGAAGTAATGAAGATTCTCCAAGAAAAAAAAATAAATATACCTGTTGTTGGAGCAGATGGCATTATAAAAATGGTCCAATTAATTGAAAAGGGCATCTTGAAATCTACTATTTCTCAAAATCCTTATGATATGGGCTATATTAGTGCAGTAAATGCTTGGAAGGCCATAAATGGGGAGAAAGTAATTCAGAATATTGATAGTGATGTTGATATAATTACAAGTGATAATGCAAAAAGTAAACTAGAATTTCTTAAAAAAATAACGGGGAATCAAGATGATTAGATAGAATAATAAATTATTTATACCCTTTTATGATAACTTGAAAGGGTGTATTACCAAGCAACTAAAAAAAATTTTATCAGGAGGAAAGTTGATGATTCCACAAAGAATATCTTTAATCACATTAGGGGCAGTTCAATTGCCTTTATTGCGCGAATTTTATCGGAAGTTAGGATGGGAAGAAACAGAAATCAGTTCTGATCAATATGCGGTTTTCAAAACCGCTGGAGTGATGCTGACGCTTTTTCCTTTAGAAGAACTAGAGAAAGATGCTGGAGTTGAGTTCGCTTCACCGAAAACAGGATATAAAAATATAACGTTGGCAATTAATGTGGATACATCTGAACAAGTAGATGCTGTTATAGAGGAAGTAAAATTAATTGGAGGAAAAGTATTAAGAGAACCAAGTGAGGCTTTTTGGGGTGGGCGTACTGCCTACTTTGCTGATCCTGAAAATAATGTATGGGAAGTGGCTTGGAATCCATCCTCTGTTTTTGATGAAAGAGGAGCGATGATTAACTTTTAATAATAGAGACGGCTGTTGAAAAGTAACGGGTTC
The DNA here is from genome assembly GCA_047718615.1 of Bacillus sp. (in: firmicutes). Classification (GTDB taxonomy): domain Bacteria; phylum Bacillota; class Bacilli; order Bacillales; family Cytobacillaceae; genus Niallia. Next base: position 6,164 of record JBDNRM010000115.1, read on the forward strand.
GGTTGATGAGGAGAAAACATTAAATCACAATCAAATGGGAGGCATAATTCGTATATGGATTTATTTCTTCTTTAAATCTAACAGAATAATGGAGACGCCTGCACAATGATTGGGAATTATAGATGAAAAGTTTGATTTAAAGGATATAATTTATCTGAGGTAGTTCGCTTCATATGAAGCGAACTTATTTTTTAAAAATGGATAATGGAAAATTGTGTTAAAATAATTTATAAAAGAAATAGTAAATTGTTTGTAATTTTACTACATATCAAGAAGGAGAGTTTGAATGGCATTAGAAGTACATAACAAAGGTATCCAAGTCCATTTTAAATCTTACTTACTTTATGTTGGATTTGGATTAGTTGGGGGTATTATAACTAGATTATCTGATTTTTCCCCAAATGATGACTTATGGAGTTTTAGCTCAATAGCCACTTTATTTGGCTTTTGGATGCTAACAGTGACATTAATTATATATTATAGTTCTTCAAATAAAAATGCTGCTATTAATGTTCTATTGTACCTATTCGGTATGAATTTTAGTTTTTACTTTTTGAAATATCTATTTGGCTTGTTCGTTCCTATGTTTTACAATGAAGGAATTCAATGGAATCTGTTTATACTGTATAATGTTTTTGCCTTAGTATGTAGTGCTATTAGTTATGTACTTTATTTTTGGAACAAAGAGAACAAAATGAGTAACTTTTTGTACGCACTTCCAGTAAGCGGATTAGCTGCGGAAACAATTGGCGTTATTATCTATTTATATAACAACCATACCTTTTTGTTTCAAGTCATTTTTGATTCCATTAGTTTAATAATAGTAGGCTATTGGTTCTATAAAAAAGTAAATAATAAACTGATTTATTTAGTAACCATAATCGTTGTCACTTTAATAGGTTATTTTCTGTTTTACCATCCTTTTCTCTAAACGATTTTATTGAAAATAAATCATAAAATGAGGCTGAGACATAACTAAATAGATAATAGGTAAAGATGAACAAGCTCTAATGTAGTATTTAAATGGTTACTTCCCTAAACTGGTTATTTATTTATTTATTTAATATAGTTAAGTATAAAAACTATGTTGTTCCATTTCATTTTTAAAGACTATTTTCAAAAAACCAATTCTTTTACCAAGAAAAAAATGAAATAGATTGGAAAATGGAGCAGCCTGAATACACGAAGACTCCGGTGGGATTAGCGAGACAGCTGAGACCCTGCAGGCCAAGGGGCCGAAGCGGCTAAAGCCGAGCCCCACGGAAAGCGAAGTGTATTCAGGCTGCGGGTGATATCCACAAACCTTCTTTTTTACAAGAATAAATAACCCGAACAATGATACGAAATATTTTTTACATCTTCGTATCATTGTTCGGGTTTATTTTCGGCTGGAATACTTATGTCCCAACTTCATTTTTAATGTTAATTTGATAGCGAAATCGGTGCTATTAATAAGAAAAATCACCTGTGTAAGGTAGTTTTCTATCCCATCAGAACATGTAGTTGGGTTGAAAAGCATTCATACTATTTTTTATTTTTTACATAGGAAATTAAATAGCTTGTAAATTTATAATCTCTTGCCAGCCATGCAGCATAATTTCTTTTAATGAAGCTTTCTCCTTCTGTGAAGGAAGAGAATGTTTCAGGAAGCTGTTGCCTTTTATAATCAATTGCCCATTCTTTATTCGTTAAAGGATAAAGAAAGAAGGTCTCTTCCCCTTTATTTTCATATAAAGAACCTAAAGGAGATTCCTTAATATTGAATGTGTTTTTTCGAGCATCCTCTCTTAATGAATCAAGCGGGAATGTATCTGTTACAAATTTTTTGTATGCTTCTGGAGTTAAGGAACAGCCAGATGCTTTAGCGTGCCCGCCGCCGCCGTAATGCCCGGCAACCTTGGAAACATCAACATGATCATGAATGGTACGGAAACCCATTCTTTTTCCGCCAATATTAAGGATTGCGATATAATCTAAATGAGGATAATCTTTGCCGAGTTCATTACCAAGTTCGGAATGATAAGATTCCGCATAGACAATACCTGCAAAGTATCCATCGATTTTTGCCTGAACAAGTTCCCGTCTTTTGCGGCGAATATACCTTTCAATTTTATTGTCTTCCATTTCCAATATTTTTCCTTCAAGATCATCAAAAAAGAAATGATCATTATTCTGAAGTCTAGTTATCATTTTTTCCTCAAATTCTCCCATCGAGATAAGGAAGAAGAGAGCATTTAATTTTTTGGCTTGTTGATTGTTATTTTTTTCCCATTCCCAAGTGTCATATTGTCTGACGAGTTCCACAAACTCAGAAATACTATCCGTTGGAGAAAGATGTTCATGCTGAACAAGATATTCGTATAATAAAGAAGTAGCTGATGTTAACTTTCCTTCAGCATCTTCCACCGATACATAGCCCCATTCATGATCATTTAAATGAAACGCTGTTTTATGGTGATCAATTAATTGTACCTTGCCGCCTTTTTTATAAAAGGTATCTAATCTTTTCGTATTTTCTTCGTTAACAGATAAATCTGTTATGAATAAAAAAGGATGCTCTCCGTCCTGTTGAAGGAACTTTTCTACTTCTTGATTTAAACTGGAAATAGAATTATAACGAACTTCCACCTTTTCCCCAAAAGCGAGTTTGGCTAAAATTCCACAACCGATGCCATCTAAATCATTATGCGATAATAATTTGTACATTTTTTTCACCTCTGCCCAATAGTATAATCTAATATGGAAAAAATAGAACAGATTGTTATCATTTTCTTCTAATTTTTCATTATAAGCTTCCGAAAATCCTTTTTTAGCCGACTCTAACGTTTTCACGTTATGACAACACCTACCTAAAAACAACATTCTTATAGAAAATATTCTAAATGAAATAGATGTTTATTCGAAACGGTTGCAACCTATGATAGACTAAGGTTATCAGAAGTAAATGTATATTTAGCAAGGGAGAACTAGCTTCCTTCTATAAGGGAACTTCAGATTTCTCGTGTGTTTCATCCGCTTAATATAAAGGAAAGGAGTATGTGATGAAGAAGATTAAACAGGAATGTTTTGTGAATGAGCATAAGCTTATAATCAGAACTGCAATGAAAATGGATGCAAAAGATTTATCGCAAATAAGACTGCAGATTGATGGAGAAACGGAAAATTTAGATAGAGAAAAAGGGGAAGCTTTCATAGATATTCCTGGTTTTGAACGGATTATTAAAACAGATACCGAAAATAGCAGGAATTTATTTTTAGTAGCGGTAGTTAATGAAAAGATTGTAGGGTTTTCAAGATGTGAAGGAAATAGCTTGAATAGATTTTCTCATAAAGTAGAATTTGGAATTTGCATATTAAAAGAATATTGGGGATACGGTATAGGAGGAAATCTATTGAGAGAATCTATCTCTTGGGCAGACTCTGATTCCAACGACATTAAAAAAATCACCTTAAATGTTTTAGAAACGAATACTAAAGCCATTGAACTTTATCAGAAATTTGGATTTGAAATAGAAGGTATATTAAAAAAAGACAAAATTCTCTCAGACGGTAAATACTATAATACTATTATTATGGGAAGATTTAATGGTTGATGTTAGCCTTGTTAAGTTCATCAACATGTCACTTTTACCGAACTTTTTGAACAACCCTTAGAAGCTATTAATAGAAAGAAGTGTATAAACATTGAAACAAAAGAAGGACATATTTATATATATAGTAGCTTTTTTTGCTGTTTCTTTAAACTTGAGAATAGGAATTACCTCTATTTCTCCTGTATTAGAAACGATTCGTCATGATTTGCAATTAAGCAATTTCACTGTCAGCTTTTTAACATCAATCCCAGTTTTGTGCATGGGAGTATTTGCTTTATTTACGGGCTATGTGACAAGAAAATGGGGAACAGAAAAGGCGATTGCAGGGTGTATTTTATTAATAGGGACGGCAACTTTTATAAGAGGTGTTGCTTATTTCACTTGGCTTCTCCTTTTAACTTCCTTATTAATTGGCATCGGCATTGCACTTGCAGGTCCACTGTTATCGGGGTTTATCAAAAAGCAATTTCCATCAAAAATTGGCTTAATGATTGGTATTTATTCAGTTGGTATGGGGTTAGGTGCATCTGTAAGTGCTGGATTAACCGTGCAATTTCAGCATGCTTTTAATTCATGGAATCTTGCTCTCGCTATTTGGGGAGGAGTAGCAATATTCGCATTATTTTGTTGGTCTGCCATAATTAAGGGAGTGAAAAAGACGACGTCGAAGGGCAGCACTACTTTAGTGAAGCTGCCATTAAAAACAAAAAAGGCATGGGCCATTACCATCTTTTTTGGTATTCAGTCAGGTATTTTTTATTCTGCTACTACTTGGCTTGCTCCAGCAGCTCAAAATAGTGGTTTTACTATTAAGGAGGCAGGTACGCTTATTACGGTTTTTTCCTTTATTCAAATGACATGCAGCTTTATTGTTCCTATTATAGTAGATTATTTACAAGGAAGAAATATGTTTTTATTTGTTAGTATTTTAGCTACCTTTATCGGTTTATTCCTTATGGCATTCTCTTTAACCACTCCTTGGCTTCCTTCCATTCTAATTGGCATCGGGATAGGAGGACTTTTCCCATTATCCTTAATGTTTCCATTAAATGAGACAGATACGGCAGAAGATGCAAGTGCATGGACGGCAATGATGCAAGCAGGAGGATATATCTTAGGTGGAACTCTGCCTATAATATCTGGAATCATCCGTGATGCAACAAATAATAATGGATATGTATTTATGTTGTTAATGTTGCTTAGCCTTATTTTACTGCCGCTAACATTTATTATTGGAAAAACGAAGGAAGAAACAAAAGCTATTCATAACACATAAAGAATATAAAAAGCTCTCAAAAGATAGCATCATTTATGAACAGGGCTTATCAGACTAAGCACTCTATACAAACAAATTGGTACTATGACCATGAAAAGAAGCAGCATTCTATTCTGTTTTATGAACTAAGTTTAAAGCAGAGCAGATGGAATATACGAAAACTCCCGTGGGATTTGCGGGATAGTCGATATCCCACAGGAGCAAAGCTCCAAGGAGGCTCAAGCGTAGCCCAAGGAAAGCGAAGTGTATTCTGACTGCTGACTATTCAAGAGAGCCAAAAACCACTTTTCAGGGTAACCTTTATCAAAGAAGGAAACTAACTAGTATGGTAATACTGGAATACCCATTAAATTAATAGATTAATTAGAAAAGCTCTTTAAATAATGTGCAAATGCCAACAAAGGAAATACTTTATTATAGCTGTGGTAGTGGATATAGAATTGACCTGGAAGACCGATTCCAGTCGGATAATGGAAACTTTTAGAATTTCTCGTTCCATGTAAAAGAAAAGAAATCCCTTTTGAAACACTTTCACTTTGTGCCTCCCCAGCTGCAATCAAAGCATCAATTGCCCAAGCAGTTTGAGATTCAGTACTAAAAGATAACGGGATATATTGAAGTTTCACGCAGCTTTGACAAGATTCTCCCCAACCACCATCTTGCCTTTGCGTTGCTTTTAACCATTGAATAGCCTGAATAATGCAAGAATCAGTTTGCTTCACACCAACTGCTCGTAGTCCAGTTACTGCTGCCCATGTCCCATATATATAACAGACACCCCATCGTCCATACCAAGAACCATCTTTTTGCTGCTGTTCTAATAACCACTCGATCCCCCTGTTAATAGGGATGTGTGATTTAGTTAATCCAGCAAAATTACCTAAGTATTCTAATATGCGCCCCGTTAAATCTGCTGTGGACGGGTCAACTGCTGCATCTTTTGCATTTTCAATTGGAATATGTCGGAGAATCTCCCTGTTTGTATTTTTTTCAAAAGCACCCCAGCCGCCATCTCTATTCTGCATAGACAATAAAAAATTCATACCGCGTTGATAGGATTGATAAATGCTGTTATCTCTAGTAGCTTTTTCTGTTAAGGCACGCAGAACAACGGCGGTATCATCATTATCTGGATTATTGGTATTAATATCGGAAAATCCCCAGCCTCCTGGTTTTATATGCGGATTATGAATAACCCAATCTCCTTTTTTAGTATGCTGTTTTGTTAACAGATAAGATAAAGAACGATTTATAGTTGTTGTATCGATTGACATTCCAGCTTCTTGTAAGCTATAACAGATTAATCCGGTATCCCATACAGTTGAAGTAGAATTTTCTAAATGTGCATAGTCTCCTTTTTTATTAATAAGGGAAGAGAGCCCATACATTGCTTTTCGGATAACAACTGAATTCTTTTTATAGCCAAGTGCAAGCAACCCATATATCATAAAAAATGTTGCACTAGCATAACTGTAGAGAGTACCGTCTTTTTCCAGGCGATCCAGTATATATTTTTCCGCATATGCATATCCGAGATTATGCAAATACGCTGGATACTCCCCCATTTTCTTTATCTCTTTCCAAATAAATGATAATGGCGAGCGAGTATCATCTAATGCTGAAAAGGAAGGATAGAGTGGGATATTCCTGTCAAATAAATCATTCATATCAGCCATAGGTTCATAGTGAACGGAAAATTTTTTATTAGATGCAATTAACATGGGAATAAAATGGATGCGGGCATATGCGCTAAATTGAAAAAAGTTAATAGGTTGATAAGTTGGGAGAAGTAAAAATGTCATCGGAATATAAATCATATTAGACCAAGGATAGATGCCGTTGACGGAGAGCATCCAGCGAATCATAAAATGGGCTTTTGCTAACCCGCCATTAGCAAGAATAAAGGCTTTCGCTTTTTCCATTTTTTCATCGCTTTTATCAACATAACCAGAATATAATAGGGCGGTATAAGCAATAATAGTAGCAGATAAATTCCCATTTGGCTCATCAAAATAAGCTTTCCAATAACCATTATTATCTTGAGAAGCTTTTAAACTATTGACTAACAGCCTTATGTTTTCTTCCTCTTCCGAATAATCTAATGCTCTACAAGTAATAATAAAAAAGGCGTCTGTTATTAAACTCCCTTGAAATCGAAACCTCCACGAACCATCTATATGTTGTTCCTTGATTAATTCCTGTTTTCTTTTGTCTATTTCCTTTTCGAGAGCTTCTTTATTACTCAAATTGCCACCTCAAATTCTTCTAATAATTGATTACATCTCAACTGAAATCACATAATAGTGAATTTTATTCTAAATTATTATCCAACAAGTGTTCATTTAAAGAGGATGCGTCACATTATATAGGTATGCGAAGAGAAGGTTACTTCATGAATAAAAAAATAAGAATTTATTTATAAAAGAGAAAGGGGGATGAATAGGTTAGAGTAGCTAACAATAAAAAATCCGAGTTTCTTCTATTATATATGTATG
>JBDNRM010000116.1:0-13439 GCA_047718615.1 Bacillus sp. (in: firmicutes)
AACCTGTACAATCTTAATTATTTTATCAGCTTTTAAGAAAAAAATTAATTAATAAGGTTTTATAAGTGAAAATAAAGAGAAATTATGTATAATAGAATAATGCTTTTTATACTAACAGCAAGGAGATGACAAATGAAAACTGAAAAAGAAAAAATGATAAGTGGAGAATTATATAGACCTGCAGATGCAATCTTAGTAAAGGAAAGCAAAAATGCACGTGCTTTTGCGAGGTTATTTAATCATACATTAGAAACCGAAACGGAGAAAAGACATGAACTTTTAAAAACATATTTTGGTACCATTGGCAAGAAAATAAAGATTGAGCCTCCTTTTCGTTGTGACTATGGTTATAATATTCATGTAGGCGAGAATTTTTTTGCTAATTTTGATTGTGTCTTCTTAGATGTATGTCCAATCAAAATAGGAGATAATTGTTTTTTAGCACCAGGAGTTCATATATATACAGCAACCCATCCTGTTGATGCAGAAGAAAGAAATTCAGGAAGAGAATATGGAAAGCCTGTGACAATTGGAGATAACGCATGGATTGGTGGAAAATCGGTTATTAATCCAGGTATTACAATTGGCAATAATGTAGTAATTGCGTCCGGTTCTGTTGTCACGAAAGATATTCCAGACAATGTAATTGTTGGGGGAAATCCAGCAAAAATCATCAAAAAAATTGAATGAACGACGAAGCTTTTTCAACCATTACAAACATGCTTGCTTTAGAATACTTAATCTGTTCTGAAACAAGCATGTTTTTTGTTGGAAAAGTAATATTAACTCAAACTTCGCACCATCAAATTCGTTTGCAAGTTTTGAAATTACTCGGTTTAAGAACAATAAAATGGGAGGCTTGTTTTTTAAAAGGTGAAAAAGTATATACTTTTTGAAATGTGAAGGCTGTCTAGCTCTAGCGCCTAGCCCCTGTGAGTATTGCCCCATGCTTCTAAAAGTAAAAAGCACTTTTTGAGTCATGTGAACATTTTTCTTCGGATCTGAATAAGGCGCTTGTGCTTTTCTATTCAACGTTGTTCTCCCAAAATATGCACTGTTAGTCTATTTCTATAAGATGGATGTTTTCACCCGTTCAACGACAGCAACTAATGGAGCAAAACGGCTTGATTGGAGTGGAAGGTGCGAGACTCCTGTGGGCTCAGCGCGAGCCCCACGGAAAGCGAGCATCCTGAAACGAGAATCTTGCCCCTATTTATAAGGAATAATATTTGCAAAAAAACATCCTAAAAGACGAATCAATCACCCTTTTCTCATTGCTCTAAACCAAGTTATGCTAATACATGAAGAGGGATTTGTAACTGCAAAGTTTTGGTATTAATAATACGGTGGGAAATAGTTTGCATACGGATTGTAAAAAGAAGAAGGATAAATAGATGGATTATTTGGATAGTTGGAATGCATTGGCGAGAAATACTTATATGGATAGATAACGACTGGATTCCCAGATATAAAACCGGCTGAAGAAGGAACAGAACCATGCAAAATACCAGGAGCGCCAATTGCACCATGGACAATCGGAGGAGCAATAGGAGCGGCTCCAATAATAGGAGCGACATGTACACGGTTCTTCATTCGTGTAGGAAACATTTTTTTCACCTCTGATTTATTATATGTATTAAAAGGGATAATGGTACTTTTGGATAAATGAACCTCCCGTCAGTGAGTTTTTTTGATCCTGCACCAATCCGGCCTCGATTTCTCCGCATCCATCATCTGTCTATATTCATAAATAGATGGATAAAATGACAAATATAATTGATTCATAATAAAGGCAGTTCACAAAAAAGTCTCATTAAAGCAAGTCTTTACTATTTGATAAAGCATAGAGATTTGTTATGATAGGAAAGGTTAACACTGCTTATAAGATGTTAACTTTGTGAAAAAGGAAACAGATAGAGAAAAAGGAGATTTTGCAATGCTACATACTAAAAAAATGCTATTATCATTTCTGACCGTGTTTGCTGCGCTGTTTTTTCTAGCATTACCAGCAAGTGCGCATGTAACGGTAAAACCAGCTTCCTCTACAACTGAAGCTTGGGAAACATATTATATAAAGATTCCTGTTGAAAAAAATATTCCAACAACAAAAGTAGTTTTAAAAATTCCAGCAAATTTAGAATTTAAAATGTACGAACCAGTAGATGGGTGGAAAACAACAACAGAAAAAGATGCGAAAGATAAAGTGACAACTGTTGCATGGGAAGCAGCAAACGATGCTTCCGCTATTCAGGTAGGACAGTATCGAATTTTTTCTTTTACAGCAAAGAACCCGACAGAAGCTGGAACTGTTATATGGGATGCCTTTCAATATTATAACGATGGCAGTATTGTAGAATGGACTGGAGACGAAAATTCAGAACTTCCCCATTCTATTACAGATATTGTGAAGTCTGAATCGACAACAGACAGTCATGGACATAGTCATGATACGAAAGCAAATGAAACAGCAGATAAATCAGAACATAATCATGAAGAAGGTACATCACTAAGCACTATATTGTCTATAATCGCAATTATTATTTCTTTAGCAGCTATCATCTTGACCTTTGTAAAAAGAAAATAATAATAAAAATTTCATTTATTTGACATTTTTTGTATGATAGTAGAGCAGATGGTCTTCAAAATAAGTGCTTCTATCATATAATGATCAAATGAATAGGTTTAATTTTTTCTTTGGAATGGAATAAACCGTAGAGAGGATCTTTTCTTATAAAAAAGGAGTGGAGTAAAGATGAAGTTCACGATTACTGATGGTGCGAAAAGCAAGCTGCAAACATATGAAGTCCCAGAAGGAGCCAGCTTTAAAATTAGCTCCATCTTCAGTGGGGGCTGCAGCTACACGTATAATTACGATTTCTCATTAGATCATATAAATGCTGAAGATACTAAATTTGAAGATAATGGAATTGTCCTTTATTTGGATCAAATGACGTTAAAACATATTAATGAAGACTTAAAATTGGATTATGTGGAAGGAAAAGGATTTCGCTTAGTAGGACCAAGTCAAATTTATTCCTTTCATTTAGATGTGAAGCGAAAAATAACAGTTTAAGCCAAAAAAACTTTCCAGAAATGGAAAGTTTTTTTAAAACATACTTGTGGATGATATACTATAAAAAATGGAAAGAAGGGATGTTTTTGGGGAACAAGATAAAGGTTTACCATTATGATGCATTTAGTTCATTACCTAATAAAGGGAATCCAGCAGGTTCCGTTATAGATGCAGATGATTTAACAGATGAAGAAATGCAGACAATCGCTAGCCTGGTTGGTTTTAATGAAACAGCATTTTCTGTTAAATCAGAAATAGCGGATATAAAGCTTCGTTATTTTACACCTGGCCATGAAATGGATTTATGTGGACATGGAACAATGGCAATGATTTATGCCCTTTTGTCACATGGTAAGTGGAGTAAAGAGGACTTAACGATTGAGACTAAAGCAGGAATATTAAAGGTATTCGTTAAAGGTATAAAAGAAGGAAAATTTGAAATAACGATGAAGCAGACAGCTCCAGAATTTGAAGTGTTTGACGGGTCGATAAAAGAGCTTGCAGAATCCATTGGCATTTTAAAAGAGGACATCGATTTGAATTTTCCTATTGTTTACGGAAGTACAGGGGTATGGACACTATTAATTCCAATAAAAAATTTAGAAACCTTCCAGAAAATGACTCCACAGAATCAACTATTTCCTAACTTGTTACAAGAAAGACCACGTGCATCGCTGCATCCATTTTGTTTAGAAACATATCATGCAGATGCCATGATGCATGGTAGGCATTTTTCTTCCCCTTATTCTGGAACGGTTGAAGATCCAGTTACAGGCACTGCTTCTGGAGTAATGGGAGCGTATTATGCTAAATACATAAACAAAGGGTTGAAAGAAAAGGAAACAATAAGGTTAATTGTAGAACAAGGACAGGAAATAAATAAAGATGGGAAAGTTTTGGTGGAAGTTTGTCAATTGGAAAATGAAATCGAGGTTCAAATAACAGGAAGTGCAGTATATGTGAAAGAATGGATGTTTGAATACGACTAATCGTTGTTTTGTTAAGTAAGTTATTCTTTTCTTTTGGCTCTATGTGTAAGTTTGTTGATTTAATCGAAGGTTCTGTTTAATTTTAATTTCAATTAATAAAAAGAATGGAAACTCCTTTTCTCAGGGCTTTCCATTCTTTTTATAAGAATTCTATTCATCAGTAGAGTAAGTGGCATCTGGTAATCGAATATTGCTATATAATATTCATTATAATTTAACATATAATGAACGATATTATTAATTACCATTCCAATGATAGATTAGTTGCACAACGCCAGAAGAGAATGTTCTTGTGTCAACCATTTTCATATTTAACCGCTTTTTTATATCAATAAACATCGGTTTTCCTTCTCCTAAAATAACAGGATGAATGGATAATCTAAATTCATCCACAAGTCCTAAATTAATAAATGTTGTAATGAGACTTGCTCCGCCATATAGCCAGATGTTTTTACCAGGCTTATTCTTCATTTCCTTTGCTGTTTCAAGAATATTTTCATTTATCCATATTGCTTGTTTATCAGTTTCTATTTGTGTTCTAGAGAAAACATATTTTTCTTTAGCATGAATCAATCTCCAAAGTTCTTTTTCGGAATCAGGATCTTCCGTCTTTGGAGTATATTGTCCCCATAAATCGTAGCTTTTTCTACCATATAAAATAGTATCAATTTGATTTAAGAAATTGGTGAATCCCATATCAGGTTCCATAATGCACCAATCAACTTCTCCATTCTTTCCTTCAATAAAACCATCTAAAGTAACTGCTAAATCTAAAATTATTCTTCTCTGTTTTCTGTTATTTGACATAACTTTTCCTCCGTTTATTATTCAGGTATTCTTTCTTCTGCCTCATTTAATAGGAAATGCACAACAAATTTAGACAATCACTGGAAATTAAGTATGACGTTACTTCGCCTATCGATAAATAAGAACTAAACCGGATAATTAAAAAGACAGTTGGTAGCTATAACTTCATAAAGAGAATGTTTGTTCTTATTTTAATCATAACAAGTATTTGGGGTGGCATCAAATAACAATAAGTATCTTTAGCAGAGCTAATCTAAAAAGAGCCACATAATTTACACTTTATGAAAGGTGAATTATGTGGCTTTTCTTATCTTCTAGAGGAGAATATGAAACAAAATGAGATGCTGGATACCTTAGTGGTCGTATCCGCATCCAGGCTTCGAGTATAGGAAATACTAGAGAGCCGATGTTGCCACAAGGCTTGCAGGATACGAATTAATCGACGTTACAAAGGACGTTGCGTATTTTTCTAGTCAATTTCCCACTTTGATACCTCTAATTGGCAAGGCCAATGCTTAGTACTTGTATCCATTTTTCTTTAGTGCTGTTCAGGGCATTTGCGATTTTGTTCTTTTTTCGGCCCTTCATCAAATGCTAATTCGATTACACTGATTAAAACAGCAGCAAGCATTTGTATGTAACCGCCAAGTTGAATAGAATCCATTGCATTATCTAGAAAATGAATAATAATCCAATTAATAAAATAAACAAGCAGAAACCTCATAAAAAAACGGATTAGCTTACTGGGAACTAATAGATAGATACATATTGTTACCAATTTAATAAGGGAATCACCAATAACGCCAAGTAATAAATAAAAAAGAACAAACAAAAAAAGGGTATACAAGGAATCAAATTGTACATCTAGAAGTTTAAAAAATCCTAATAATCCAAAATAATAAACAGCAAAGATAAACGCAAAAGCAACTAAAACAAGAAAAAGAATCACGCTGACTATCAAAATTTTTGATTGAAAAGATTCTTTTTGAAATGACGGTTTAAGCTTCAAAACGAACACTCCTAAATAAAATAGATAAATATTGTTACTTATTTTTCAAAAGGTGTTTTTAATTTATACGATTAAAACGCTAAAAAAGTTTCGGCAGCAAAGAATTTGACATCTATAATAAATGGTGAGAAAATAACTACCGAACGGTCGGTAGGTAATATGGCTGATTTCTTCAATTGGAGGGAAATAGATGAATCGTTATTGGATGATGGTATTTGGAGCAGGTCTAATAGAAGTGCTTTGGGTAGCTGGATTAAAATATGCAGCAACACCATTAGAGTGGATTGGAACAGGATTAGCCATTGTATTTAGTTTTTTCCTGTTAATATATACAACAAATTTTTTACCAATTGGAACGGTATATGCTGTTTTTACAGGGCTTGGCACAATCGGAACGGTAATTGGAGAAATTGTTTTCTTTGGTGAGCCAATAGAGCCATTAAAGATCTTATTTATCGGGATATTGCTGATAGGTGTAATTGGATTAAAGATGGTAACAGATAAAGAACCAGGGAAAGAGAGCTGATGATGAATGGCATGGATTGCCTTGTTTGTAGCAGGATTATGTGAAGTAGCAGGTGTTCTTAATATAAAGAGACTAACTTTAAAGAAGTGGGATGCTGCCATCTATCTTGTGTTAGGATTTATAGTAAGTTTTGCGATGTTGACTTACGCTTTAAAAACCATTCCGATGGGAACAGCATATGGAATTTGGACCGGAATTGGCACAATTGGTTCGGCGTGCATCGGCATGTTTTTATATGATGAACCGAAAGAATGGAAAAGACTGTTGTTTATTGGCATGATTTTAGCAGCGACAATCGGATTGAAATTGATTTCCTAAAAAGTCTTATAGGAGGAGGCAGCTCCATGAAACGAGAAGAATTAAAACAGGCTGCATTAAAATATTTTACCGAAAATGGATATGAGGGTACTTCCCTAAACCAAATTGCAGAAGAAGCAGGTATTAAGAAATCTTCCATTTATGCACATTTTAAGGGGAAAGATGAGTTGTTTTTAGAAGTGCTTCGTGAAGCAAAGGACGTAGAAATAAGATTAAAGGAAACCTATTTTCAACAAAATGATACGAGCAATGTGGCAGCATTTTTACATGGTTATTTAGTAAATATAGTAGAAATGTTTCAGCAATATGAAAGCTTAAAGTTTTGGCTGCGAATGGGATTTCTTCCTCCAGTACATCTATATAAAGAAGTACAGCAAGAGGTAGTAGAGGTGGAAGCATTTCAAGAAAGGCTGCTGAAAAAAACTTTTCAACAATGGATGGACAAAAATGCGATAACATCTGAAGAAAATGCAGAAACGATCACAGTTGCTTTTACTGGAATGGTGATGGCGATCATGGTAGAGCTCGCTTATTTTAATACATCCGATCAAGTGGACAAAAAACTGGACGCTTTATGGAAGGTGTTTTGGCGGGGAATAACTATTTAATGGAAAAAAGTGCAGAGATAGCAGTAATCTCGCACTTTTTTTAACACCGAAAGCTTTTAACTAAACAAGTGCTTCTTTCATAATCTCTTCTAATGTCTCTGCATATTGTTCTACCTCTTGTATCGTTGTTTCTTTTCCAAATGAGATTCGAATAAACTCCTTCGCTTGTTCATCTGATAGTCCCATTGCCTTCATTGATTTTGATGGAGTTTGCAGTCCAACTTGACAGGCGCTTCCAGTAGATATAGCATACCCTCTTCGATTGCTTTCCAACATCACCCATTGACCTTCCATGCGATTTATTCGCAATCCAATAATAGAAGGAAGCTGCGAATTGCAGATGATTGGATGAACAGCAGGAAGTTTTTTTATTTTATTAATAAAGGCGTTATGGAGTTGTTTATAATGAAGATGATTTTGTTCCAACTGCTTTATCGCCTTTTGGCCAGCAATGGTCATTGCCACAATTCCTGCCGTATTTAATGTTCCAGGACGAAATCCCCCTTCATGTGTGGTTCCTGGATAAAAACCATCCCAGCTATGTTTTGGATGAATATAAGCAACACCAACTCCTTTTGGACCATAAAATTTATGACTGGAAATAGAAAAACCATCTAGTTTTTTAGCGAAAGAATCAACAGGAAGTTTGCCGAAACTTTGGACTAAATCACTATGAAAAAGAATCGAATATTTTTTGCAAAGAGAGCCAATTTCTTTAATAGGCTGAATAGCACCTGTTTCAGCATTGACATGATGAATGGAGACAAGTGCAGTATTTGCTGTTAGCTTTTTCTCTAAAAGTTTTAAGTCTATTAATCCACCAGTTGTGGAAGGAAGATAAGAAATTTCGTATCCTTGTTTTTCTAATATTCTCATGGTGCTGTGAATAGAAGAGTGCTCTGCCATTGTAGTAACGATATGTTTTTTATGCTTCGGCTGTTTAGAAAGCAGTGCATGAATCGTTAAAAAATTACTTTCTGATCCTCCACTTGTAAAATACAGTCCGTTTTTCTCCACCCCTAATAAGATAGAAAAATCACTGCGGCATTGTGCAATTATAGATGAAACGGTTCCTCCCATATCATGAAGACTATTTGAATTGGCAAAATAGTTCGCCGCAACTTCTACATATGCTGCGGCTGCATCCTTATCTAATGGACTGGTTGCAGCATAATCTAAATAAATCATTGTAGTTCCTCCAAATCAGTGGCTTAAAGAGGTTGTTCAAAAAGTCCGGTAAAAATGACACGTCGAATTTCTTCGTTGGCGTCACTTTCAAAGTGAAGCCGCCTTGAACTTCTGGGTCCTTTTTATCTTCCTTTTTGAACACGCACTTAAAAAGTAAAACTTCCGTAAAAATCATTTTTCTAATTTCTTGTAATTTGATCGCACTTGCTTTACTGGTATTCATTTCATCCTAAGAATGAAATTTAAAAAGAAAATACTTGTCATAAGTTTAAATCTATGTAAATATAAGTGTCAAGACACCTGTTAAGAGAGAGGGAGAAAATATGCAAGCTGATGTTTTAATTATTGGAAGTGGAATTGCAAGTTTGCAATTGGCAAAGTTGATTTCTAATCATTTAAATGTGATTATTCTCACAAAATCAAAAATAGTGCACAGCAATTCTTATCTAGCACAAGGAGGAATTGCAGCTACCGTCAGCAAACAAGATGACTTCAAAAAACACGGACTTGATACAATCGAAGCAGGAAGATTTCATAATAATACAGATGTAGTAAAGACAATCACGAAAAAAGCCCCTGACTTAATTCAGGAATTAGTGAGAGACGGCTGTGCTTTTGACAGGGATAAGAACGGGGAGTTACTGCTTGGCATGGAAGGAGCGCATAGCGAAAAACGAATTGTGCATGGCGGTGGAGATGCAACTGGTAAAAGGGTGGTAGAATTTTTAACAGATTCGCTAGGAAACAATGTAACGATAATAGAGGACTTTTTTGTTGATGAATTATTACAAAACAATCAAAAAGAGTGTATTGGAGCAAAAGGGGAATATATAAGTGGTCAACAAGATTGTTTTTTTGCAACACATACGGTGATTGCTACAGGTGGATGCGGACAAATTTATTCCTTTAGCTCCAGTGAAAAAACAATCACAGGTGATGGGATAGCACTTGCTTATTTGAGTGGCGCTGCTATAACAGACATGGAATTTGTGCAATTTCATCCAACATTGCTTTCGATTGAGGGAAAAACGAAAGGACTTATTTCTGAAGCTGTGAGAGGAGAAGGTGCTAGGCTTGTAACGGAGCAGGGTGTTTATATTATGGAGAATGTGCATCCTTTTAAAGATTTAGCTCCAAGGCATATAGTCTCCCAAACGATTTACAGCTATTTGAAGAAAGGTGAAAAAGTTTATTTAGATATTAGTAGTATCAGTGACTTCGAACAACATTTTCCTTCTATTACAAAAATATGTAGGCGAAATGGCGTTGATTTAGCAGAGAAAAAAATTCCAGTTGCACCTGGCTGCCATTTTTTAATGGGGGGAATTGAAGCTGATTTGTTTGGAAGAACAACGGTTAAAGGTTTATATGCAATCGGGGAAGCGGCATGTACTGGTTTTCATGGAGCAAACCGATTAGCTAGTAATTCTTTATTAGAAGGCTTATTTATGGGCAAGCAGCTTGCTGAATATATCCATACAACAGATTATCGTCCTGCTTCTTATTTTGTTCATAAGAGAAGAGAAATAGATCATGGTAATAAGCCTATTCTACCTGATCAAAATACAATTAAAGCAAGGATGATGGAATGTGTTGGGATTGTCAGAAATGAAAGGGGCTTACAAAACCATCTTCAGTGGCTGGAGAGCTGCGGTATAAAGGACTCTATTCCTTATAATCTAGATGTATTTTCTTCAAAGGATAAGGAAATCATTTTTATGTTAATGACTTCCTGGTTTATAACAAAATCTGCTTTGGCAAGAACAGAAAGCAGAGGAGGTCATTTTCGTGAAGATTTTCCCGAAGAAAAAGAAGAATGGTTTAAAAGGAAGATTATCCATAAATTAGAAGAGGCAGGAATCTATGAATATAATAAAATTGCGAAAACAACTTGAATCTTTTTTTATTGAAGATATTGGAGAAAGAGATGTTACAACAGATACGATTTTTCCAGTTGAAGCACTCGGGAAAATTGTTTTTTTAGCCAAAAGCAATGGGATTTTTTGTGGAGAAACCGTTATTGAATTAGGTTTTCATGTACTTGAACCATCCATGGAGATAACCTTGCATATCAAGGATGGAGAAAAAATAGAGGTAGGGCAAGAAATTGCAACAGTTAAAGGCACTATTAGAAATCTTTTAAAAGGAGAGCGGGTTGTCCTTAATCTGATACAAAGAATGAGCGGCATCGCAACAAAAACAAAAGAGGCAGCGGACATATTGAATAGTCCCTATACAAAAATTTGTGATACGCGAAAAACGACTCCCGGCTTGCGAATGCTTGAAAAATATGCTGTAACAGTCGGTGGAGGCTTTAATCATCGCTATGGTTTGTATGATGCGGTCATGATTAAGGATAATCATATTTCGTTTGCTGGATCGATTAGCAATGCGGTGAAAACGATTAAACAATCAATTGGTCATATGGTGAAGGTGGAAGTAGAGACAGAAACAAAGGCACAAATGCTAGAAGCCTTGCAAGCAGGAGCCGATGTGATTATGTTTGATAATCGACATCCAGATGAAATTAAAGAATGGATAAGGGATATTCCTGAAACTGTCACAACGGAGGCATCTGGAGGCATTACTTTAGACAACATTGCCTCCTATAAGGATTGTGGCGTTGATTATCTCTCTCTCGGCTTTTTGACTCATTCTGTTTGTTCATTAGATATTAGTGTAAAGGTCAGCATGTCATAATCGAAATGTGGGGGATGGGGAACGATGAATATTTTGGAACAATTGCAAATGGATAAAAAACAAATTCCAGACAAATATTTAAAGATGTCAACGAAAGAATTAGAAGATAGAGCAGAGAAAGTAAAAAGGACAATGGGAAAGCGGCTATTTGTCCCTGGTCATCATTATCAAAAGGACGAGGTTATTCAGTTTTCTGATACAACCGGAGACAGTTTAAAACTTGCTCAAGTAGCTGCTGAAAACAAGGAAGCAGAATATATTGTTTTTTGCGGTGTGCATTTTATGGCAGAAACTGCTGATATCTTAACAACAAACCAACAAAAAGTGTATCTTCCTGATATGAGAGCAGGCTGTTCGATGGCCGATATGGCCGATATTTATCAAACGGATCGTGCATGGGGAAAATTGCAGCAGCTTTTTGGCGACACAATTATTCCGCTCACATATGTAAATTCAACCGCAGCTATTAAAGCGTTTGTTGGGATAAATGGAGGAGCTACTGTTACTTCATCAAATGCAGAAAAAATGGTTACTTGGGCATTTACGCAAAAAGAAAGACTGCTATTTTTACCAGATCAACATTTAGGAAGAAATACTGCCTTTCGTTTAGGCATACCATTGGAAAATATGGCAGTATGGAATCCGATTACAAATGAGCTCGAGTATGATGGTCCATTGGATACTATTCAAGTTATTTTATGGAAAGGACATTGTTCTGTCCATGAAAATTTTACTGTGAAGAATATTGCAGAAGTTAGAGCACAATTCCCTGAAATGAAAATTATCGTTCATCCAGAATGTAGACGAGAAGTTGTAGAATTATCCGATTATGCTGGATCTACCAATTATATAATAGAATGCATTCAAAATGCTGCACCTCATACTTCTTTTGCGATAGGAACAGAAATGAATTTAGTAAAACGGATCATAAAAGAACATAAAGATAAACATATCATTTCTTTAAATCAAAATATGTGCCCATGTTTAACCATGAATCGAATTGATTTGCCCCATTTTGTCTGGTGTTTAGAATCTCTGGAAGCAGGATTTGAAACGAATCAGATTATTGTAGAAGAACCTGTAGCAAGCAATGCACGCTTAGCATTAGAAAGGATGCTGACTATTTCTTAATTTATAGAGGTAAGAATGATTAGAATGAAATGATTTTTAGTAAAAAAACTGTTGATAAGCATATTTATCGACAGTTTTTTTCATTTTTTTCCGTTTTTTTGTAACTTTTTCTTCTTTCATTCGTTCATATATATAGATGCAAATTTTTAAAAAACATATTTGGAAACTGCTAAAGGAGATGTGAGAAGAAAATGTGGATTACAATATTTTTGCTGCTGCTCTTTTCCATCGGACAATACCGAAATATAACCCATCCAAAGGAGCCGCGATTAACGAGGGTGGATATTGCGAATCAAACAGATCTTGAAAATAAAATGATTGTCGACGATAATGCTTTGATTGAATTGCAAAAGGTTTGGGAAAATGTTCTATGGGAGCAATCCAAAAGGAATATGGCTAGAGTAGAAGATGTTGATATTCAGCTTTTTTATGAATATAAAACAGATTTTCCTGAAAATATTGAAAATTATAAAATATGGTTTTCTGTTAATGGCAGTACTGAAATTATTAATCCAATAGAGCATACATACGTAAAATTAGATGGAGAAAAGGCAAAAAAACTGAAAAATATTTTGCTGCATAAAACGGTAAAAAAAACAGCAACACCTTAAAACGTAATTAAATAGTAGGAAGGCCGAGGAGGTTTTATCGTTATAAAATATATCTGTTTTATAACGATAAAACCTCTTTTATTCGATAAATGAATAGGCTTGCTCTTAATGGACCACTTGGGCAAAATGGACGCTTGGCAACACAGATCGAATAATGACAAATAAACAGGAATATTATAAGATAGGTGTAAAAAGAGGGAAATATTGGAGTGTGATAAAGAGAAAGATCGCAGCCAATTGAAAGAGGGGAAGAAAGAAAATTGTTTTTTTATAAAAAAAGTCTGAATACAGTGAATAAATATAATGGAAGCGAATTATATGAAATAGCGTATGTTTTAACTGGAAATCTTCAATACGCACATCAATTAGTAGAAACTAGCTTTACTTCATTAAATTATTCATTATTTAGAACAAATGAAGAACTATTATTACATAATTTATGGAAACAATATAAAAAACAGCCGAAAACGGATTCGTTT
>JBDNRM010000117.1:0-13339 GCA_047718615.1 Bacillus sp. (in: firmicutes)
ATATAAGAATAAACGTAACAACAAAAGGGTTTCTTAAAATCTACTTGTTTTAAGAAACCCTTTCTTTTACTTTTTAGAAAAATAGTATTCTAATTAATTTTTGGATGTTACAAAGCTGTTTACCTCTTTAAAAATCTTTTAATTCCTTCCACCACATAATCATGATCAAGTTGTGGGGTTAAACCGGAAACAGTTACAGACCCAATAACTCCTGCACCTTTCACTCTTATAGGGAAGGAGCCTCCAACAGCTTGATATTCTGAAGGTGATAAAAGAGAGCTCACATCATGAGTTGTACCTGCTTCTTCAAAACGTTTGGCAATATAATGTGAGCTATGGTTGTAATGGTCTACTACGCGTTTTTTTCGATAAGACCAGAATACATTTTCTTCAGATGTTCCTTCCATCAGGTGACTAAAGATAGGGACACGATTGCGTTCAATATGAATGGCAATAGCCTTGTCGGTTTCTTTTGCATAATCCGTAATCAGCAAGCCTAGCTTTAGCGCATCGTCATTAGTAAATTGTTCAAACTGTAATTCAGTTTCTAACTGTTCAAGTTGTTGTACATTCATTTTGATTCTCTCCCTTAAAATAATTTTTGTTTTTTATCTAATGTATAATTTAATACGGCAAAAAGAGCGGCTAGTGCTGCCATAAAAGCACCAATCCAAGCCGTATCTAAATACGTTAAGTAATCGACTGCTAATCCACCTAAAGTAGATCCAATTGCAATTCCAATATTAAAAGCAGAGATATTTAATGCGGAAGCAATATCTTTAGCGGATGGTACTAATTTTTCCGCTAATGCAACAATATAAGCCTGTACGCCTGAAGACATCATAAATGCAAATAATCCTAATAATAAAATAGATACTATACTTAGATGTTTACTTGGTAAAAGCCATATTTGAAGAAGCAGAACAATTCCTTGAACAAGAAATACCCAACGCAATGCCTTCACAGGATGTTGATTTGCCATTTTTCCTCCAAGCAGGTTGCCGATTGCTACAGCAATTCCATATAAGAGAAGCAAAATGGAAATAGAGCTTGATGAATATCCACTGATTTCTTCAAGAATAGGGGCAAGATACGTAAATAAAGTAAATGTCCCTCCAAACCCTAATGCTGTCATGACTAAAGCTAAAAGGATTCGTTTATTTTTAATAAGCTGCCCGATATCCTTTAAAGTTGGTGGATTGTTTTGATTTTTAACTGGATCAATCGCGAAAAGATTGGAAATAAGACCTATTATTCCTAAAATAGCTACTGCACCGAATGTAGCGCGCCACCCTAAATTTTGGCCGATAAACGTACCTAAAGGAACTCCTGCGATGGTTGCTACTGTTAAACCTGTAAACATAATGGAAATGGCAGTACCTCTCTTGTTCACTGGTACGATATTGGAGGCTACAACAGCAGCTACTGCAAAAAATACTCCGTGTGCAACGGCTGTAATAACTCTTGATAACATCAACCATTCATAATTGGGTGAAATGGCGGATATTCCATTTCCAATCGTAAATATCGCCATCAAAATAATCAAAAATCGCTTTTTAGGAATACGTCCTGCAATGGCTGTTACGATAGGAGTCCCAATGGCTAGTGCAATGGCATATCCAGAAATAAGTGTTCCGGCTTTCGTTAAAGCAATGCCTAAGTCATTTGCAACTGTCGGCAATAAACCAACAAGGACAAATTCTGTCGTGCCAATTGCAAATGCGCTGATAGATAGTGATAATAAAGCTATATACTGCTTTGTTGTCATTTCGTTCCTAACTCCTCCCTCATAACCTTTTTCTTTGTTAAAGCAGCTTAGAAATTTGATTACTGCATTGAATGAGCCTTTTACTAAGGCTTTTATCTAATCGCTTTGTCAATCGTACAGCTGGTCCTGATAAAGTAACTGCAGCAATTACTTCATCCTTGTAGATAATAGGTGCAGCGATGCATCGTAAGCCAATTTCCGTTTCTTCGTCATCTATTGCAAACCCTTGACTCCGAATTACATTTAAATGTTGTTTTAACAAATGGGAATCTACAAAGGTATTTTTTGTATTCTGAACTAACTTTAATTCCTTCACCAAGCCTTCACGGTGATCTACATTTAAAAAAGCCATAATAACTTTTCCGAGAGCGCTTAAATGAGCAGGGGCACTTTCTCCTACCTCGGAATGACTTCTTATCGAATGTGTTCCATCAACTACCTGTGTTGTGACAACATCTGTACCATGAAGTATGCCTACATATACGGTTTCTCCAATTTCAGAACTTAACTGATAAAGAGGGGGAACCGAAATCCAGTTTAGTTTGGCATTAAAAGAAGGGTTTTTTCTTTCCAGTTTGTTCGTTGTACTATACAAATTATCAATTTTTTTTATATATCCCATTAATTCAAGTGTATAAAGCATTCGAAAGGTTGTAGATTTATTCAAAGAAAATTTTTTCATGACGTCACTTAAGCTCATGCTTTCTTCCTGCCTAAGTGCATCTAAAATCATCAGCCCTTTTTTCAGAGTGGATACTTCATATTGGCTCACTATTCTCACCTCATGTTGATTATCATAATGGCTGTAAAATAAAAAATCAAAAAAAGAATAATTGTTTCTATATATGAAACTATTATGGGATGATTGCCTATAGAATGCGTTTTCTTCGGTATGAATTTAATTTGCACCTTTTTCGTTGCTATTATATAAAGTGGATTTTTTATTTTTGTTCGTTGGGGAAAGCTTGCTGTTTTTGTGGGTTTACAATACTTGATCGAATAGAAAAACGAAATGGGGGGACCATTTCGTTTTTTTAAATATTATTTAAGCAGTTTTGAGATTTGTCTACTGCAGTGGATTAATTTTTTACTTAAATTACTATCCAGCTTTTTGGTTAAACGGACGGAGGGACCGGCTATAGCAATGGATGCGATCACATGATCTTGGTAAAGAATAGGTACGGCAACACAGCGTAAACCAATTTTCGATTCCTCATCGTCAATAGCATATCCTTTCTGGCGGATTATTTTCAAATGTTCATTGAGTGAATGAGAATCAGCAAAAGTATGTTTTGTGCTTTGTACTAATTTTAATTCCCGAATTATTTTCTCACGTTCTGTCGTTTCTAAAAAGCTAACTATGGCTTTTCCTAAAGCACTTAAATGAACAGGAGCTGTTTCTCCAACATTCGAGTTTGGTGTTAATGAATGTGTAGTGCCATCGACTACCTGTGCAGTGACGACATCTGTTCCACGAAGGATTCCGACATAAGCTGTTTCACCGATTTCCGTACTTAATTGATAAAGAGGAGGAACAGAAAGCCAATTTAAACGAGAATGATAAGGGTTTGGCTTGATGCCTATTTTACTTGTAACACTATATAAATTATTGACTTTTCTTACATAGCCCATTAATTCTAATGTGTATAATAAACGAAAAGTTGTCGATTTATTAAGTGCAAACATGGTCATCACTTCACTTAATGTCATACTACCTTCCTGTTGAAGAGCATTTAGGATAAGAAGTCCCTTTTTTAATGTAGATACCTCATATTGACTCACTATTTTCCCCTCACTATCATTTTATTATAAAATTTAAAATTAATAATAAATTCAAAAAATAAAAAAATCAATGGAATTCATCTCCTATTTAAGCGTTTAAATGGAGATTAATAGATTCTACTTTAGATAAAAAAGGTAGATCATATTCTTTCTTCTAGGTATTCGGACACTTCTTTTTCAGATATGAATTTTTCATGACTTATTTTAAAAATGGATTTTTTTTCAAATCGTTTCAAATAAAGAAACGATTTATTTTTTTTTTGCCTATTTCTTTTACGGCAGTTTATACTCGAAAAAACAAGAAAATATTTGCACGGTGAAAAATTATTTATACAATAATAATTTCTCATCAGCATTTTAATTATCTGATTTTTCACTCGATTGTGATGATTTGAGTGAAAAGGGCTTGTTTTTACTATCTTATAAAGCTAAACAGGCAGGCATGATTTTCTAGAACCTAAAAACCTACTCTAGATTAATGCAGTTCACATTAAAGAGAAAGGAAAATAAAAAAATGAGTATTGAATTACATCCCAAACTAATTCCTTATATAAAACTTGTGGATTTTTTGGGAAGTGTCATGGGAACACACTGTGAAGTAGTTCTACATGATGTACGCAATATTGAAAATTCAATTGTTGCTATTAAAAATAGTCAAATTAGCAACAGGAAGGAAGGGGGCCCCTTAACCGATTTAGCTTTAAAGATATTAAAAGATAAATCGTATGTAAAAAAAGACTTTTTAATTAATTATTCAGGGAGAACAGAAGATGGCAATATTGTAAGATCGTCTACCTTTTTTATAAAAGGTTCAGAGGGCGAAGTATTAGGAATGCTTTGTTTTAATATGGATGTAAGCTATATGGTAGATGCTCGAAATATTTTAGATAGTATAATTAATGGCTTAACAGAAGTATCCTCTAATGGGTTGCATCTCCATGGACATATACCAGGAGAAAAAAATAACCCTATTGAAGGCTTTCATACAACCATTGAGGAACTTACGGAATCGATTATCATTAAAGCACTTTCTGAAACAACCATCTCTGCTGAAAGAATGTCTCCTGATGAAAAGATAGATATTATCAAACAATTAAATGAACAGGGAATTTTTTTAATAAAAGGTTCTGTATCAGAAGTGGCAAAGTATTTAAAAACTTCAGAAGCAACAATATACAGATATTTAAATAAAATTGATTCTAAACAATAGAAAAGAGTAGTGAGCAAGATAAAGAGAAACGAAGAGTAAATAGTATTTATTTGGATTTAATTTTTGTAAAATTCGGAAAAAGGGGGATTCTTATAATGCTAGTTTTAGATACTGATACAGCACCAAAAGCAATTGGACCATATTCACAAGCAATTGAAGTAGGGGGTTTTTTATTTACATCTGGACAAATCCCAATGGACCCGCAAACAAGTGATATCGTAGGGGAAACCATCCAAGAACAAACAGAAAGAGTAATGGAAAACCTAAAAAATCTATTAAAAGCAAATGGAATAGACTTTTCTCATGTTGTTAAAACTACCTGTTTCTTAACAAACATGGAGGACTTTCCAAAATTTAATAGTGTATACGAGAAGTACTTTACAAAGCACAAACCTGCACGATCAACCGTTTCGGTATGTGAATTACCTAAAAAGGTGTTAGTAGAGGTGGAAATAATCGCAGTAAAAAATAGATGAATGAAGATATTTTATTTTTTAATTTAAAACCAGTATACATGTAACCTTTTTAACATCTACAAACAATAATGGAGGCTTTCTAATGATGGAAAAATGGAGTTTTAATACAAATATAATTCATGGTAATTCTCAACCAGATCCTCAAACGAATGCTATTTCACCAAGTATTGTTCCAGCTGTTGCTTATGCTTTTCCCAATGTAGAGACAGCGGCCAAAGCTGTTTCTGGAGAAGTTGATCTTGAATATTATGGTCGTTATAGTAATCCGACCCTTAAGATTTTGGAAGCAAAAATAGCCGCATTGGAAGGAGGAGAAGCTGCTTTAGGTGTAGCAAGCGGAATGGCAGCTATTTCTACAAGTTTGCTTGGGTTTTTAGCGGAAGGTGATCATGCCATTATTACTAAAGATGTTTATGGAGGCACGTTTAGCTTTATGACCTCTTTAGCACCAAGGTTTGGCATTCAGTATGATTTTGTCGATTGTACAAATTTAGAAACATTAGAACATGCGATTAAAACAAACACGAAAGCAATTTATATTGAGACGCCTTCTAATCCGAAATTGACCGTTTTAGACATAGAAGGAATCTCAAAGATTTCTAAAAAATATAATATTCCACTAATAGTCGATAATACGTTTATGAGTCCATATTTACAGAATCCATTAAAATTAGGGGCCGATGTGGTTGTACATAGTGCTACTAAATACATTAATGGACACGGGGATGTGGTTGCTGGTTTTATAGTTGGTAAGAAAGATATGATTCATTTTATGAGAAAGAAAATAATGGGTGATCTTGGGCAAAATCTTAATGCTTGGGAATCCTATCTTATATTAAGGGGATTAAAAACAATGGGCTTGCGTGTTCAAAGACATTGCAATAATGCGCAAAAAGTTGCTTGTTATCTTGAAAAACACCCAATGGTGGATAAAGTTTATTATCCTGGATTAACCACGCATCCGCAGCACGTAGTAGCAAAAAAACAAATGAAGGATATGGGAGGCATTGTTTCCTTTGATTTAAAAGGAGACCTTAAAATGAGCATTCAATTCATGAACTCTCTTAAACTTGCAATGATTTCCTTTAGTTTAGGAGATCCTGAAACATTAGTTCAACATCCAGCTTCGATGACTCATGCATCTATTCCATCAGCCGAGAGATTAAAATTTGGAATTACAGATAATCTAATAAGGCTTTCCATTGGACTGGAGGATGTGGAAGATATTATTGCAGATTTAGACAACGCTTTATTATCTGCACAAGAAATAAAAGCTTATTCATAACATTCATTAGAGGGGGTGATAGAGAGAAATAACTGCAGTGCACAATAAATAGATGGAACCGGTAACTAAAAAATGTATTTCAAATAAAGCAAGATAATTATCTTTTGATTGAAATGAATAGTAACTATTAAATAAACAGGATATGGAGATGATCAATAATGAATTTTATAAAAAAATGTATTCCATTTATTTTACTAGTAATGTTAATTATTACAGGGTGCTCATCAGGTGAAAAAGCTTCTACTTCTAGTAATGATAATGTCAAAAAGATTAAAGTTGCTTATGTGCAAACTGCTATCCCAATAACTTATCAAGATGATAAGGGAAATGCTACAGGCTATGACGTAGAAGCAATGAAACTTGTAGATGAACTACTTCCTGACTATGAATTTGAGTTTGTTCCAACAACAGATGATGACTTATTAATTGGCGTGGAAAACGGCAAATACAATGTTGGGATAAAAAATGCTTTTTATACAGATGCAAGAGCGGAAAAATATATTTACCCTAAAGAAAACATCGGAGCAAGTAATTCAGGATTAATAATGAGAGTAGAGGATAAGGATATTGTTCATGATTTATCGGATATGGCGAAATTAAATAAAAAATTAATTCCGATTGCTCCTCAAGATGCCCAGTATAGTTTAGTTCAAGCATATAACAAAGAAAATCCAGATAACACGTTAAAAATTGAAAGCTCTGAAAATTTTGTTGTAACAGAATGGCCAATTTGGATTTCAGAAGGTCGCTATGATGCTTGGCTTGGTGTGAAATCTGTCTACACTGCCACAATAGAATCAGAGGATGGCCCGTTCCATAATCTAAAAGATAAGCTTATATACAATGGCTTTACTGCAACAAAAACATATCCTTTATTTAATAAAAAGGAACAAGCTTTTGCAGATGCTTATGATACGGCGGTTGTAAAATTGAAAGAAGAAGGAAAGCTGAATGAATTGCTCGTTAAATTCTTAGGGGAAGATACATTTAAAATGCTAGAAGAGAATAAATAATAAAAGAAAATAGATAATCTGTACGTAGAGGAAAGAGAAAGATGGGGGTATGTGGAATGCAAGACTTTGATTTTAAAAGTATATTCTCTTATTATCCTGAAATTCTCCCTTTTTTAGGAACGACTTTTTTAACCGTCATATTTTCTGTGATTTTTGGAACGATTCTCGGTTTTTTCGTTGCAGTAGCAAAGTTAAGTCCGAATAAAATATGGAGATTAATAGCGGAGAGATATACAAATATATTAAGGTGTACTCCAGCAGTTGTTTTGCTGTTTTTGGTTTATTATGGTGTTCCAGAATTATTCCAAGCAGCATTTGGGATGAATATAAATGATATTTATAAAGGGATTTTTGTAATTATTACACTTTCGCTGTTATTTTCAGCAAATATGTCGGAAGTAATGCGATCAGCTTATGAATCAATCGATAAAGGTCAATTAGAAGCTGGAGTTAGTGTTGGCATGACAGCTACCCAGACTTTTATAAGGATTTTACTTCCGCAATGTTTTTTTATAGCCCTTCCTAATATAGGGAATGCGCTAATTGCTTTATTTCAAGAAGGAGCATTAGCATTTACTATTGGTTTTATTGACATAATGGGGAAAGCGAATTTAATTGTAGCACTTAATTATGGCGGCAATACAAAAGAAATATATATTGGTCTGGCACTTATCTATTGGGCTATTTCCATACTCATTGAAAAGAGCATGTCCATTTTTGAGCGGAAATATAAAGCGAAAATCTTATCGAAGACGGTTTAATGGAGGTGAAATAGAATGTCTTTTAATTTCGACTTTTTTATAAATACATTTTTTCTCTCCTTAACAGGGGCTTTAACTACTTTAAAAATAACAGGTGTGACACTGCTTCTATCTATTCCAATTGGATTTATCATTGCGGTAATACGAATATATAATATTCCTGTTTTAAAAAATATTTGCGCTGTTTATGTTTCTTTTATAAGAGGAACACCAATTGTTGTACAAATATTAATTATTTACAGTGCTGTTCCTAGTATATTGGCTGTTTTTTTCTCTAGTATAAACAGCTCGATTAATATATTTGATTTAAATCCAATCATCTATGCTTATATTGTATTTACTTTAAATACGATTGCAAACTTATCAGAGGTTTTCCGTTCTGCCTTGTTTACGGTGAATAAAGGGCAATTAGAAGCTGGACAATCAATAGGCTTAACGAATTTTCAAACATATAGAAGAATCATTATTCCACAAGCATTGGTAGCAGCAGTGCCAAATATATGTACGACAACGATTAATTTAACCAAATCGACATCTCTTGTTTTCCTTATGACCGTGAAAGATATTACGGCAATAGCAAAGGTGGAAGCAGGCTTTGGCTATAATTATACAGAAGCATACATTGTTGTTTGGATTATCTATTTACTATTATGCTCTGCAATAGAAGTGTTATTTAATCGATTTGAAAAAAGATTAAAAGTCTATAAATTAGGAGTTAACTAGAAATGAGGTGGACATGTGCTAGAACTGAAAAATGTTAAAAAAGCTTTTGGGGAAAATAAGATTTTAAAAGGTGTCGATATTAGTATCCATAAAGGGGATGTAACCTGCATCTTGGGGCCAAGTGGTTCTGGTAAGACAACTTTTCTTCGCTGTATTAACTTTTTAGAAAGAGCAGATGAAGGAGAGATTATCTTAGATGGGATGCACACTAATTTTAAGACAGCAAGTAAAAAAGAAATCTTGCATGTCAGAAAAAAGACTGCTTTTGTTTTTCAAAACTATAATCTCTTTAACAATAAAACAGCATTAGAAAACGTGACAGAGGGATTAATTATTGGCAGAAAGATTCCTAAAGAGGAAGCAAATGAGATAGGAAAAAAAGCCCTTGATAAAGTAGGGTTAACAGATAAATATGGATTTTACCCCTCTCAACTTTCTGGGGGACAACAACAGAGAGTAGGGATTGCCAGAGCAATAGCTGTTAACCCTGACGTTATTCTGTTTGATGAACCAACATCAGCATTAGATCCCGAACTAGTTAGTGAGGTGTTGGGGGTAATGAGGACATTAGCAAAAGAAGGCACTACCATGTTAGTAGTAACGCATGAAATGTCTTTTGCGAGAGATGTAGCGAATAAGGTTATATTTATGGACGGAGGAGTAATTGTCGAGGAAGGAATGCCCGAAGAGATATTCGGAGCACCAAAGGAAATGAGAACACAACAATTCTTAAAAAGTATAGTGAGAGATCAGGCACCTTCTATCTAAAGAGCCTTCTATAAGCTGAATGAAAAGAAATGGACGATAGTGGTGGGAGTGATAATCAGTTAGTATTCATTCCCACTATTCATTTCTAAATTAGATTTAGAACATCATAATAATTAGTTGGAGGATAAATCCATGAATGCATATGATAGAATTCGAGCAATGGTAGATGGAAAACAAGTCGATAGACCTGCCGTAAGTGTATGGAAACATTTTTTTTTAGAAGACCGCGTAGTAAATGATTTAGTAAAACGTACTTGTTCCTTTCAAGATCAAAATGATTGGGATGTTATAAAGGTGATGTCTAATGGTATTTACCTACAAGAGCAATATAACTCAAAAATTATTTGGTCTAGAAACAGCGATGAATTTCCGATTACAGTAAAACAACATATAAACGGGCCAAAAGGTTTCACTCGTTTAAAACCTGTAGACGTAAAAACGGGTGCAATCGCTAGAGAAGTGGAGGTTGCGAAAAGGCTGGTAGATAAATACAAGGGGAAAGTTCCTGTAGTTGCTACCGTTTTTACACCACTTACTTATGCCCAAGAGCTTTATAATGGTTGGCAAAACCCATGGCCCTTTTATGATTTAGTTCGTGATTATCCAGATGAATTAGAAGCTGGTCTCAAAGTATTAACGGAGGTTACAGCAAATATAATTGAAGAATTTGTTAAAGTTGGAGTGGATGGCATTTTTTATTCTAGTCAATTTGCCAATGACTTTGTCATGACTCCAGAGCTGTATAAACGTTTTGGAACGCCTTATGATTTACAAGCTTTTGAGCCTGCAGTAGGAAAAACTTGGTTTAATATCCTGCATATGCATGGACACACGGATATCTTTTTCGATTTATTTAAGGACTATCCTCTAGAGGCTTTTAGCTGGGAAGATATTCTTACTAATGTTTCTTTAAAGCAAGCAGCTGAAATAAGCGATAAAATTTTAGTTGGAGGAATTGAGAGAAATAATGATTTTAGAATAGACGATAGAAATCAACTTCTAGAACATATGGCTGGTCGTGTAAAAAATGCAGCAGCTCATGTTCCGAGCAATCGTTTAGTAATAGCTCCTGGCTGCGCCATACCAACAGATATTCCAGAGTATCGTTTTAATGTATTGAAAGAAGCAGTCGAGCTTGTTTTTGAGAAATAACTAAATAAGGAAGGGGGAATAATAAGCTGGATTATTCCCCCTTCCTACTTATTATGCATACATTTTTTAGCATATTTTAACTATTTATCCATTTAATGAGCTAACATGCACAAGGTTATTATTAGTGTTTTGTTATACGAAAGGCCTCCCATAAAAGGGTAATTCTCTCCCATATTTTCTAATTTTATAAGGAAGTTTCTTATTTTTATAGTAGAGTTAAGAAAGAGATAAAAAACTACAAATAGAATTATATGGGAGGTTGAAAAATGCGGCAACGTACAGTTGGTATACTTCTTTTTAATGAGGTAAACTTGAGCCAAAAATCCATTTTATTAATGGATTTTTTTAATATTAACATGCTGATTTAGGATATAAGTGGATGAAAGTCTTTTTTAACGTAATATGTGGTTGTTCCGAAGATATTTTTCGTTGTAGCTTTATTAAAATAAAAAAACATTGACAACGCTGTACGTACACGTTAAAATGAAAACGTAAACAATACCTATACGTACAGGACAAGAAGACTTTAAAATTTGTATATTTTTATAAAACTTCTATATTTTTCAGAAAAATGAAACCGCTATTATTTTTTTAGTTTTAGTGAAAGCGTTATCTAAATAACGGATGAAGGGAAGGAAACCCGATGAGCAAGTTCACAGATCCTGCAAAAGAGTTGCTTCAACATATTGGAGGAAAAGAGAATATTTCAACAGTTACACATTGTGCAACAAGAATGAGATTTGTTTTAAATGATCCGAGTAAGGCTGATGTAAGTAAAATAGAAGCAATCAAACTTGTTAAAGGTACTTTTACACAAGCTGGGCAATTTCAGGTGATTATTGGAAACGAGGTTTCAACATTTTATAATGAATTTATAAAAAATTCTGGAGTGAGTGAAGCTTCGAAGGACCAAGTCAAGGATGCGGCGAAGCAGAACATGAGCTGGATTCAAAGAATGATCGCCCATTTGGCAGATATATTTACGCCGCTTATTCCAGCTATCGTTGTTGGTGGTCTTATTCTTGGATTTCGAAATATTATTGGAGACATCAAACTAGTGGAAGATGGTACAAAAACACTTGTAGAGGTTTCTCAATTTTGGAGCGGCGTACACTCCTTCTTATGGTTAATTGGCGAAGCAATCTTTCATTTTCTTCCTGTTGGTATTACCTGGGCAATAGCGAAGAAAATGGGTACTACTCAAATACTCGGAATTGTACTTGGTCTTACGCTAGTGTCACCGCAATTGCTTAATGCATATGCAGTTGCAACAACAAAAGACATACCTGTATGGGACTTTGGGTTTGCACAGGTAGAAATGATTGGCTATCAGGCACAAGTTATCCCGGCCATTTTAGCAGGACTTTTATTGTCTTTCCTTGAACGTAAGCTTCGCGCTATTACGCCAAATTCTGTTTCGATGATTGTTGTTCCTTTCTTTTCTTTATTGCCAACGGTTATTATTGCGCACACTGTTCTTGGTCCAATCGGCTGGAAAATAGGTGCAGTTATTTCCGCTGGTATATACGCAGGTCTTACATCATCTTTTGGTTGCTGTTTGGGGCTGTATTTGGATTCTTCTACGCACCGCTTGTTATTACAGGGCTGCACCACATGTCCAATGCCATTGACCTTCAGTTGATGAGTCAATTCGGTGGAACAAATCTATGGCCAATGATTGCCTTATCCAATATCGCTCAAGGTTCAGCAGTTCTTGCTATGGTATACTTAAACAGAAAAAATGAAGAAGAAAAACAAGTTTCTATTCCGGCTACTATTTCCTGTTATCTTGGAGTAACAGAACCAGCTATCTTTGGTATTAACTTAAAATATGGCTTTCCGTTTATTGCAGGAATGATTGGGTCTTTAATTGCTGGTGTCATATCAGTAGGGTCTGGAGTAATGGCAAACTCCATCGGGGTTGGAGGAATACCTGGAATTCTCTCTATTCAGCCAAAGCATATGCTAATGTTTGCAGTATGTATGCTAGTAGCCATTGTTATTCCATTTTTGCTTACGATTATTCTTTCAAAAAAAACACCATTTCATTTTAAAAAAAATACAAATCTTTTTAAAGCAAAAGCTTAAGGTAATAGATAAATATGCATTAGCTTGAATAAAACGTTGTTATAGATATTGCATAGAGGAAGTTGGAATACGGAAGACCTCTACGGGATAAACGTAACCCCACGGAAAGCAAAACGTATTCAAGCTGCTGACCCATTTGAGAGCACCACTTATCAGGGGAGACATCCATGCTAATAAGGGTTCGCACCATGGCCCAAGAAAAGAAGCAGTTTCTTTAAGTTTTTGGATAGTTGAAGCAGGGAGCAGCCGGAATACACGAAGACTCCTATGGGAATTGCGGGACAGGCGAGACCCCGCAGCGCAGCGAGGAGGC
>JBDNRM010000118.1:0-13331 GCA_047718615.1 Bacillus sp. (in: firmicutes)
ATTTTATCTTATTAATATGAATAAAACAGCTGTATAAGGAATTTGTAATTTTAATATAATAATTGCGAAGCTTTTCAAAATAAAGATTGACTGTCAAACATTTACCATGTTACGATTCCTCTAGTGTTGAACTAACTGAAAATTAAATAAGTTCTTATCAAGAGTGGTGGAGGGACTGGCCCTTTGAAACCCGGCAACCGTATTTATACGGTGCTAATTCCAGCAGAGCTACTTAGTTGGCTTTGAAAGATAAGAAGAGTTGATATATGGCCCTCTTCTTATGAATGAGGGTTTTTTTACGTTGCAAACTTTGTGCAGTGTTAATCCCTCTTCTACATGATGAAAATAAAGGAGATTAAAAATGACAAACGAAAAAAAAACTTACCATTTTGAAACTTTAAGTGTTCATGGGGGATTACAGCCTGATCCGACAACGGGAGCAAGAGCAGTACCGATTTACCAAAATAATGCTTATCAGTTTAAAGATACTGAACATGCAGCTAATTTATTCGGGTTAAAAGAACCGGGATTTATTTATACAAGGATTCATAATCCGACTGTTACAGTATTTGAAGAAAGAGTAAATTTATTAGAAGGTGGAGTTGGTGCGTTAGCAGTAGCAAGCGGGCAAGCAGCGATTACTTTGGCAATATTAAATGTGGCGCAAGCAGGTGATGAAATTGTGGCTGCTTCCAATCTTTATGGAGGGACGTATAACTTATTTGCTAATACATTACCCAAATATGGAATTAGCGTTAAGTTTGTTGATCCAGATCATCCAGATAATTTTCGTTATGCGATAACGGAAAAAACGAAAGCTATTTTCACGGAAACAATCGGTAATCCTAGTTTAAAAGTATTAGACATTGAAAAAATCGCAGCTATCGCTCATGCAGCCGGCATCCCACTTATGATAGACAATACTTTTGCTACACCATATTTATGCAGACCAATTGAATTCGGAGCAGATATTGTTATTCATTCTGCCACAAAATGGTTGGTGGGAAATGGTACAACATTAGGTGGAGTAATAGTAGATGGAGGGAAGTTTGATTGGAATTCTCCAAAATTCCCAGGATTTATTGAACCAGACCCAAGCTATCATCATTTAGTTTATAGCGTCGCTCTTGGAAAAACCGCCTATATTACCAAAGCGAGAGTTCAATTACTTCGTGACTTTGGACCAGCGCTTAGTCCGCAGAATGCTTTTCAATTTATTTTAGGTTTAGAAACGCTTCATTTAAGAATGAAGGAGCATGTAGCAAATACGAAAAGAATCGTTGAATATTTACAGTCTCACCCTGCAGTAAAATGGGTGTTATACCCTGGAGAATCTACTCATCCTGATTACGAGTTGTCTCAGAAATATCTACCTAAAGGCGCAGGAGCGGTAATAGTTTTCGGCATAGAAGGAGAAAGAGCAAGTGGAGCGAAGTTTATTAACTCGCTGCAATTATGGGCACATGTTGCAAATGTTGGAGATGCAAAGAGTTTAGTTATTCATCCTGCAAGTACAACGCATCAACAATTAAATAAAGAAGAATTAAAAGAAGCAGGAGTTCCAGAAGATTTACTCCGTTTATCTGTTGGTATTGAACATGTGGATGACCTTATTGCCGATTTAGAGCAGGCCATTGAAAAGGCAATACAAAAAGATGGAAATTTCAATTGAATGTTTTTGTTAGATAATCTGACATAAAAGATTAAATATTCAGAAAAAACATTATTCTAAAAAAGATGTTTTAAAGCATTGACACTTACTTAATTACCATGTTACATTACGTCTATCAACTTATTAGCAAGACAATTATCAATTATTATAAATAGTTACTCTTATCAAGAGAGGTGGAGGGATGTGCCCGATGAAACCCGGCAACCGTTAGTTTTAACTGACATGGTGCCAATTCACACAAAGCATTCGCTTTGATAGATGAGAGGAAGGTTAAGGAAATCTTTCAGCCTTTCTGCTCATAAAATGCAGAAAGGCTTTTTTGTAATTAAAATAAGTATGAATCTAGTACATCACTCAAAAGATATAGAAGAATAATAAGCTAATTAGTTTATTGATAGAATAGTGGTGACAAAAGTAGGTGAAGAAAATGATCAGTATTAATAATGTACAAAAAAAATACCCTTCTAAAAAAGGGAAAATAACAGCAGTAGATAATGTCAATCTAAGCATTTCCCAAGGAGAAATATTTGGTGTGATTGGCTATAGTGGTGCAGGCAAAAGTACGTTAATTCGTATGTTAAATGGCTTGGAAATTCCTAGCGAAGGAAATGTAACCGTAGCTGGACATGAAGTATCCAAAATAAAGGGAAGTAAACTGAGAAAAGCTCGTCAAGAAATTAGTATGATTTTTCAACATTTCAACTTGCTTTGGTCAAGAACCGTGAAACAAAACATTAGTTTTCCGCTCGAAATAGCAGGAGTAAAAAAAGGAATAAGAGAAAAGAAAGTGGCAGAATTGGTCAAACTTGTTGGCTTAGAAGGAAGAGAACATGCTTATCCTTCCCAATTAAGCGGTGGACAAAAGCAAAGAGTGGGGATAGCAAGAGCACTTGCTAATGATCCAAAAGTGCTGCTTTGTGATGAAGCTACTTCTGCACTTGATCCACAAACAACGGATGCCATTCTTGAGTTATTAGTAGATATTAATAAACGCTTAGGTTTAACGATTGTATTGATAACTCATGAAATGCACGTTATTAGAAAAATAGCACATCGTGTTGCAGTAATGGAAAACGGGAAAGTGGTAGAGTCAGGACCAGTGATTGATGTGTTTAAAAATCCTCAGCAAGAGATAACGAAAAGATTTGTGCAGCAGGTCATTGAACCTGAAAACGCCAAAGATTCTATTGAACATATTACTTCACGGTATACTTCCGGAAAAGTAGTGGTGTTAGGATTTGTTGGAGAAAATGCGGAACAGCCTGTTATCACAAAGCTTATTCGTGCATTTAATATATCAGTAAATATTATACAAGGGAAAATTAGCCCAACGCAGAATGGCTCTTATGGAACATTATATATTCATATTGATGGTGAAAAAGAGGAGACAGAAAAGGCACTGCAATTTCTGCAAACCCAGGAAATTAGCGTGGAGGTGATTGAGTTATGATGACACGTTTTTTTC
Source organism: Bacillus sp. (in: firmicutes) (assembly GCA_047718615.1). GTDB lineage: Bacteria > Bacillota > Bacilli > Bacillales > Cytobacillaceae > Niallia. The sequence goes on from JBDNRM010000118.1 coordinate 3,138, forward strand.
CAAATGTTGAATGGGATACTATGTGGCTGGCAACAAAGGAAACATTATATATGACAAGTTTTTCTATTATAGTTACCTTTATCTTAGGAATCATATTAGGGATTACCTTGTTTTTGACAGCTAAAGGAAATATGTGGGGAAATTCCTTTTTAAATACAATTATAAGTGCTATCGTGAATATTTTTCGTTCTATTCCTTTCATTATATTAATTGTGTTATTAATTCCTTTAACCACTCTTCTTGTTGGAAGTATGATTGGAGCAAAAGCCGCACTGCCAGCACTTATAATTGGAGCAGCTCCATTTTATGCTAGGTTGGTGGAAATAGGATTAAGAGAAGTAGATAAAGGTGTAATTGAAGCAGCAAAATCCATGGGGGCAAAACCACTCACTATTATCTTTAAGGTTTTATTGCCTGAATCCATGCCGGCATTAGTTTCAGGGATCACGGTAACCACGATTGCTTTAGTCGGTTCCACTGCAATGGCAGGAGTAATTGGTGCTGGAGGTCTTGGTAATTTAGCTTATTTAGAAGGTTTTCAACGCGGTCGTCCTGATGTCACGTTAATGGCAACGATTGTTATCCTTATTATAGTATTTATTATCCAATTTATTGGGGATTATATAACAGCAAAAATAGACAAAAGATAAAGGAGACGAATAATATGAAAAAATTATTATCATTATTACTAGCATTTACATTTGTATTTGTTCTTGCAGCTTGTGGAACATCTACTAAAGAAGGAACAAACGGAGACGGTAAAGAAAATACAAAATTAGTAATAGGTGCATCTAATGTACCACATGCTGAAATTTTAGAAAAAGCAAAACCAATTTTAGCTCAAAAAGGCATTGATTTAGAAATTAAAAAATTCCAAGATTATGTATTGCCAAATAAAGCTTTAGAATCAAAAGAATTAGATGCTAACTATTTTCAACATATTCCTTACTTAGAATTGCAAATTAAAGATAATGGGTATGATTTCGTTAATGCTGGAGCAGTTCATATTGAACCAATGGCTGTATTCTCTAAAAAATATAAAAGCTTAGATGAATTGCCAAAAGGAGCTACTATTATTTTCAGTAATTCAGTTTCTGAACATGGACGTATTCTTTCTTTATTAGAAAAAGGCGGACTTATTAAATTAAAAGATGGAGTTAATAAAGTGGATGCAACGGTAAAAGATATTGTTGAAAATCCTAAAAATATTAAATTTAAACCTGATTATGAGCCAGCATTATTACCGCAAATTTATAACAATAATGAGGGAGATGCTGTCGTAATTAATGCAAACTATGCATTGGATGCAGGACTAAAACCAGTAAAAGATTCGATTGAAATTGAAGGTAGCGAATCTCCTTATGCAAACATTATTGTTGTACGTAAAGAAGATGAAAACAAAGAATCCATTAAAACATTAGTAGAGGTATTACAGTCTAAAGAAATTCAAGACTTCATTACTTCAGAGTACAAAGGTGCAGTTCTACCTGTATCTAAATAATAGAAGATAAGCAGAAAGGGGTTGTCCAAAAAGTCGATACTTCGGCAGTTGGATGCCCCTTTTTTGGTTTCTTGTTATGATTTCAGTCCTTCATTTTCTCCGCCCCATTACCCTATTACAATAAAAGGAATGCTTCTCACAAAACTATTTCTTCTTTTACACCTATAGAGTAATTTCAAAAGAGAATAGAAAAAATGATAATAATAAATACTAGTAGAGATCTTTCTTAGAACAAAAGGAGTGGAAAATTTGGATTATCAAACGAGTCATTCAGTAGAAAATGCTTTACATCATTATAAACAGGGATTGGGTACTTTTACTGAAAAGATGCCTGAATTAACACAAGCTTTTAATGCATTTACTGAAATCTGTTTTCAAGAAGGGACAGTAACCCAAAAGCAAAAGCAATTGATAGCATTGGGGATTAGTGTGTATGCTCAGGATGAATATTGTATTATTTATCATGTGAAAGGCTGTCTAGATCAAGGCTGCTCGGAGCAGGAAATAATGGAAGCAATAGGAGTAACTGCTGCATTTGGCGGAGGTGCTACAATGAGTCAAGCAGTTACATTAGTCCAAGAGGCCATTGTAGAGTTAAATTCGTTCAAGCAATGATAGAAAGGAGAACCAGTTTTTCTCCTGGTTCTCAGACTGTTGAAAAACGCTGCTCTCTTCGTTCACTCCCCGTGTTCATCGAAAAAAAAGGAAAAACCACTAAGTACGGAATCAATAAGGGAATTGTCATAGGTTATGCACAATGGACTGTAAAATCATAGTAAATAATTAACGAAAATAAGAATATTCAGTTAATTTTGAAAGTTTTCCGAACAATTCAAGAAATACATATATATAACATAAAAATAGGCTACTATTAGGCTATAATCTTTTACAATGTTAATTGAAAGTTCAATATATGTTCCTATAGGTTGCTATGAGTTTTTATTTGTTATAAGATAAGAATGAGAATAAATTGATAATGAAGTTTTCGAAAATTTATAAACTAAACTTCTTTAATTATGGGGGTATAAAAATAATGAGTCAATCAAAATTGGTTATTAACGATTTGCATGTAGCAATAGAAGAAAAAGAAATTATAAAAGGTTTAAATCTTGAAATTAAGGGTGGAGAAATCCACGCAATCATGGGACCTAACGGAACTGGAAAGTCTACTCTTTCTTCCGCTATTATGGGACATCCAAAATATGAAGTAACAAGTGGAACTGTAACACTAGATGATGCAGATGTATTAGACATGGAAGTAGATGAGCGAGCTCGTGCAGGTCTTTTCCTTGCTATGCAATATCCAAGTGAAATAAGCGGTGTAACAAATGCTGACTTTCTTCGCTCTGCGATCAACAGTCGTCTTGAAGAAGGAAATGAAATTTCTCTAATGAAATTTATCCGTAAAATGGACAGCAACATGGAATTCCTTGAAATGGATCCAGACATGGCTCAAAGATATTTAAATGAAGGTTTCTCTGGCGGAGAGAAAAAACGAAATGAAATTCTGCAATTAATGATGCTGGAACCAAAAATCGCTATTCTTGATGAAATCGATTCTGGATTAGATATTGATGCATTAAAAGTCGTTTCAAAAGGGATTAACAAGATGCGCGGAGAAGACTTCGGCTGCCTGATTATTACACATTACCAAAGGTTGTTGAATTATATTAAGCCAGATTTTGTTCATGTAATGATGCAAGGTAAAATCGTTAAATCTGGTGGAGCAGAGCTTGCTCAACGTTTAGAAGCAGAAGGTTATGATTGGATTAAGCAAGAGCTTGGTATTGAAGACGAAACAGTTGGACAAGAAGCGTAAAGTTTAGGGGGATTGACATGACGACTGAAATTAAATTGCCTTTCGATAAGGAATATATAACATCCTTTTCAAAGGATATGGGCGAACCGGCTTGGTTAACGGCGTTACGTGTACAGGCGTTAGAAAATGCTGATACTCTTCCAATGCCAAGACCTGATAAAACCAAAATAACAAATTGGAATCTGACAAAAATTGAAAAACATATTGTGAGCAGTGAAGATTTTACGAATGTAAACGACTTTCCAGATGAAGTGAAAGCACTGATCGATTTAGAAAAAAATAAGACGCTTTACATCCAAAGGAATAACCGTCCTACTTTTTTAGCTGTATCAAATGAGTTAAAGGAAAAAGGCGTTATTTTTACAGATATATTTACAGCGGCAAGAGAATATAGTGATCTTGTACAAAAATATTTTATGAAAGACGCTGTAAAAGTAGATGAACACCGTCTAACAGCACTTCATGCGGCATTGCTGAATGGCGGCATATTCTTATATGTTCCAAAAAATGTGGAATTGGAAGAACCAATCCAAGCGATCTTTTTACATGATGATAAAGAAGCAAATTTATTTAATCACGTATTAGTGGTTGCAGAAGATAATAGCTCTGTTGTATATGTTGAAAACTATGTATCAACAGTGGAGCCGGAAAATGCTGTATTTAATATTGCTACAGAAGTGATTGCAAATGCAAATGCTAAAGTGCAATATGGTGCAGTTGATAATTTAGCTAAAGGAATTACAAGCTATATTAATAGACGTGGTATTGCCAATCGTGATGCGAAAATCGAATGGGCATTAGGATTTATGAATGATGGAAATACTATTTCAGAAAATACTACTAACTTGATTGGTGATGGATCATATGGTGATACAAAATCAGTTGTAGTCGGACGCGGAGAACAAAAGCAAAACTTTACAACAAAAGTTGTTCATTTTGGCAAAAACTCTGAAGGGTATATTCTAAAGCATGGTGTTATGAAAGACAGTGCTTCTTCAATCTTTAATGGTATTGGGAAAATTGAACATGGTGCAACAAAGGCTAACGCTGAGCAAGAATCACGAGTGTTGATGCTAAGTGAAAAAGCAAGAGGAGACGCCAATCCAATCTTACTTATCGATGAGGATGATGTAACAGCAGGTCATGCTGCATCTGTTGGAAGAGTAGATCCGTTGCAATTATATTACTTAATGAGCCGCGGGATTTCTAAACATGAAGCAGAAAGACTAGTTATTCATGGTTTCTTGGCACCTGTTGTGGAAAAACTTCCAATTGAAGGTGTTAAAAAGCAATTGGTTGAAATTATTGAAAGGAAAGTAAAATAATGAATATCCAAAATATTCGTCAATACTTTCCCATTTTAAATCAAGAAGTAAACGGTCATCCTTTGGTTTATTTAGACAGTGCTGCAACTTCTCAAAAGCCGGTTCAGGTTATTGAAGCTATAGATAAGTACTATCGAGAGTATAATTCGAATGTACACCGAGGTGTGCATACGCTAGGAACGAAAGCAACTGATGGGTATGAAGGTGCAAGAGAAAAGGTTAAAAATTTCCTAAATGCCAAATCAGTGGAAGAAATCATTTTTACTAGAGGTACAACGACTGCGTTAAATACAGTTGCACAAAGTTATGCTATGGCTAATCTGAAAGAGGGCGATGAAATTATCATTACCCCGATGGAGCACCATAGCAATATAATTCCTTGGCAGCAAGTGGCGAAGCGAACAGGTGCTACGTTAAAGTATTTTCCACTGCAAAACGATGGCACACTTTCTATAACAGATGTAGAAGCAACCATTACAAATTCGACTAAACTTGTATCTGTCACTTGCGTTTCTAATGTATTAGGCGTGATTAATCCAGTCAAGGAAATTGCTGCTATTGCTCATAAATATGGAGCAGTATTAGTTGTTGATGCAGCTCAGGGCGCTCCACATATGAAAATAGATGTTCAAGATATTGATTGTGACTTTCTTGGATTTTCTGGTCATAAAATGTGTGGTCCAACTGGAATTGGTGTATTATATGGGAAAAAACATCTTCTAGAAAAGATGGAACCTATTGAATTTGGTGGAGAAATGATTGATTTTGTAGGTTTATACGAATCTACTTGGAAAGAACTCCCATGGAAGTTTGAAGGGGGAACACCTATTATTGCAGGAGCAATTGGTTTAGGTGCGGCAATTGATTTTCTTCAAGAGATTGGTTTAGATACAATTATCGAACATGAACATAAGCTGGCAGCATATGCATTAGAAAAAATGTCTACGATAAACGGTTTAACTATTTATGGACCAAATAGTGCAGAGAATCGTGCAGGTGTAATTACCTTTAATATTGAAGATGTACATCCACATGATGTTGCTACTGTATTAGATGCGGAAGGAATTGCTGTTCGTGCAGGACATCATTGTGCACAACCATTAATGAAATGGCTCAATGTATCTGCAACTGCAAGAGCAAGTTTCTACCTGTATAACTCTGAAGATGAAATTGATAAACTTGTTGATGGAATAAGTAAAACAAAGGAGTATTTCAGCGATGTCTTTTAATAATTTAGATACACTTTATAGAAGTGTTATCATGGATCATTATAAAAAACCCCGAAATAAAGGGGTTTTGGAAGGCAGCCTAACGGTTAATATGAATAATCCTACATGTGGCGATCGCATTCTACTAACATTGCAGGTTGAAGATGGAATAGTGAAAGACGCAAAATTTGACGGTGAAGGCTGCTCCATCAGCATGTCTTCCGCTTCCATGATGACACAAGCCATTAAAGGGAAATCAGTCGAAGAAGCATTTAAGCTTTCCAAAACTTTTTCAGAGATGATGCAAGGAAAAGAATATAGTGATGAGATAGATTTAGGAGATATTGAAGCACTTCAGGGTGTTTGTAAATTTCCAGCAAGAATTAAATGTGCAACTTTAGCGTGGAAAGCAATGGAAAAGGGCTTTAATGACGGCTTGTAAGAGCAGCGATTATCAAACTTTTTGATTGAGTTGGCAACAACATGCACATAGAATGGAGGAAAATGAAATGGCAAAAAAAATGCCCGATATTGGGGATTATAAATATGGATTTTCGGATAAAGACGTTTCTATCTTTCGTTCGAAACGTGGTTTAACCAAAGAAATTGTTGAAGAAATTTCTAAATTGAAGGATGAGCCTCAATGGATGTTAGATTTTCGATTGAAGTCTCTTGAGCATTTCTATAATATGCCAATGCCACAATGGGGCGGAGATTTAGCATCTTTAAATTTTGATGAAATTACTTATTATGTAAAGCCATCAGAAAAAACAGAACGTTCATGGGATGAAGTTCCTGAGGAAATTAAACAAACATTTGATAAACTAGGTATCCCTGAAGCAGAGCAAAAGTATTTGGCTGGTGTGTCTGCACAATACGAATCTGAAGTTGTTTATCACAATATGCAAGAAGATTTAGAGGCAATGGGAATTGTATTTAAAGATACAGATTCAGCATTAAGAGAAAATGAGGATCTTTTCCGTGAACATTGGGCAACGGTTATTCCTCCAACAGATAATAAGTTTTCTGCATTAAACTCGGCTGTATGGTCTGGTGGATCGTTTATTTATGTACCAAAGGGTGTAAAGGTAGATACACCTTTACAAGCGTATTTCCGTATTAACTCGGAAAATATGGGACAGTTTGAGCGTACATTAATTATTGTGGATGAAGGAGCGAGTGTTCATTATGTTGAGGGTTGTACGGCACCGGTTTATACAACTAACTCTCTTCATAGTGCTGTCGTTGAAATCATCATTAAAAAGGATGCTTATTGTCGTTATACAACAATCCAAAACTGGGCAAACAATGTTTACAACCTAGTTACGAAACGTGCCGTTTGTGATGCAAATGCCACGATGGAATGGATTGATGGAAATATCGGTTCGAAACTAACGATGAAATATCCAGCGGTTATCTTAAAAGGAGAAGGCGCTAGAGGAATGACATTATCCATTGCCCTTGCAGGTAAGGGACAACATCAGGATGCAGGAGCAAAAATGATTCATTTAGCACCAAATACTTCTTCTACTATTGTTTCGAAATCTATTTCAAAACATGGTGGAAAGGTAACTTATCGTGGAATTGTTCATTTTGGACGCAAAGCAGACGGAGCGCGTGCTAATATTGAATGTGATACATTAATTATGGATAATAAATCCACATCTGATACGATTCCGTATAACGAAATATTAAATGACAATATTTCATTAGAACATGAAGCGAAAGTTTCTAAAGTATCAGAAGAGCAGCTGTTCTACTTAACGAGCAGAGGGATTTCAGAAGAAGAAGCAACAGAAATGATTGTAATGGGATTCATCGAACCATTTACAAAAGAGCTGCCTATGGAATATGCAGTAGAAATGAACCGTTTAATCAAGTTTGAGATGGAAGGTTCAATAGGATAATGTAGAAAAAACCCTTGGTATATCAAGGGTTTTTTTACTTATATAACAAGGGAAATAATCGGCGAGCCGATTTGTGCTGATGCAAATTTTCTTGTAGTGTAGAAGGCGAATTTTTGTAGTTCGTCTTTTTCTATTTTCTCCGTTATATCCAGTTCTGTATCAGCTGTTCTACTAATTGTTTTAGTCCTAATCGTTGTGCGATACAAATTTACTACTCGCTCCTGACCCCGATAGCAGTACAGCATGTGTCTGTCTAAATCCGTGGGATTCCTTTATATTCAATGCAATATTGTCATAATGAATTTCGTACAATAGAAGGTGTTAAATAATTTCCTAAAAAATTGTCAAAAATGATCCCATCCTCGTTCTTCTTAAAATACTCTTTACTAAGAATTAATTTATTTTGTTTCAACTTGAAGTTTTTCAATTCATGAAGGATTATTAATCAGGTAGATAAAATTAGAAAATATGGATTTGGATTTCTAAATTGAAAGGAGTAAATAGTATGCAGTTAGGTTTAGGGAAAAACGAAGTTAAAATCGTTCCATACAACAAAGAATGGAAAAAAGGATTTTTGAAAATTAAAGAGGAAATTCAACTTGCTACAGGGTTAGATTATGAGTGTATAGAACACATCGGTAGCACAGCAATTGTAAATATTGCTGCAAAACCTGTAATTGATATATTAGTAGGAGTAAGTAATCTAGATAAAATTAAACCTGATTTGTTTAAAGAATTTGAAAAAATAGGTTTTTACCGCTTGAGAGTTGGAAGAGAACAAGAAATAGTTTTAGCTAAATTTACAGATGGAACTTTTAAGGTTAAAACTCATTTTATTCATTTAGTTAAATATAAGGGAGACAAATGGTCTCAATTAGTTACCTTCCGAGATATATTAAATAAAAATAAAGGATTACGTGAAGAATACGAATTAATCAAACTGAATTTTACAAGTAAAAGCAATGAAGGCATCAATGAATACACGAATTTAAAGGAAGAATTTGTTCTAAATGTTATTAATAAGTTAGATGCGGATGAGTAAAATGGTGGAAAGAGAAAATCTTATTGACGATGAAATATTAAATCCTAGCGATATAATATATCCTGATACAGAGTACTAAATCACCTAAGAAGATGGGAATTTTATGATGTTTATCATCATTGGTCCGAAAAACGTATGTATGGTAGTGTAGAAAAAGTTGTTCGTCTGATTGTAATGATAAAAACGTTAATGAGTAACTTAAATTCGGGGGTGAAAACCTGCTTAACCTCACATATTCAAATCTCGTAGGAGGATTGGATTTTTTAAAGTTAAGGTGTATTAATCTTTTAATTATGTGTCCATTTGAGCGTAGAGGTGCTCATGAAATATAGAAGCATACAGGGAAGTTCCATTGAGAAACAAGCCAAAGGGCAAAGATTCTCCTGAACATCGTTCAAGCAATTGTTAACCTCACAATCAATATAGAGGAGGAAGAATATAAAATGAATATTTCTAGAAGCACTGAAGTTGAAAAGCTACAAAGTGAAAAGAGTGAGCTGTTTGACAAATGCGTGCTCCACATATTAAATGGCCAGGCTATGTATGAAGAATTTAAAGATAAAAAACTAATGGGAGCTTCTAGTTATGCTCCATTTAATGAAGCAATGTGTGTAAACTCGACTACTAAAAAGATTTTTGATAAAGACTTTATAAAAACACGGGCATCGGGACATCATGAGTCAGTAGAAAATTATATCAAAAAGGTTCTTGATCCATTAGACAATCTTTTTCATAAAGAATATAAATGTATCGTTTTATGGTTTGGTGAAGACATGTTTTGTCAAATGAACCTACTTACAATACTTTCCTATCTCGAACAGTCTAGATATGGAGGAAAAGTGTTTTTAAATAGCTTCAAAGAGGATGAATTTAAAGTAAGTCAGACTGAGCTTCAATTAGGCAACTATTATTCTGTTTACAAAAAAGTATTGGTAGATCATAAAAAACCTTCAAATGATCTACTTTCAGTAATGTATCAAGCAATAGACATATATTTAGAGATGCTAAAAGAAGATAATACTGTGGTAAAGTATATTTCCCAAAACAAAGATTTACCAACAACAGAATTAATTAATAAGCTATTCACGCTTTTTCCGACAGTTGGATATGGAGATTTGCAATACTTGGAGCTGATTAAAAAAACGAAACGAACGAGCTATGAAAGCTACTGAAATGAGGACAAATTTGAAAAACGAATGCTAAATTATTTATCCTTACGATTATTTCCAATAGTGAATGTCATACTAAAAATGTTCAATGGAAGATTCTATTGGGGAAAATCACCTCACAAAAATCGTATCCCACTCCGGAATGCGATTTTTTTATTGGCAAATCATTTAATACCTAGCTTTGAGTAAATAGTAGTTATTTATGCTGAATATTGTTATGATA
>JBDNRM010000119.1:0-13242 GCA_047718615.1 Bacillus sp. (in: firmicutes)
GTGTATTACACTATATAATCGTATTTTCAGATGATAGTCAATACCGCTCGTTTTAATTATTTTGTCAACAAATTTCGCTTAAAAATATTGGTTATTTATCCGGCTGCTTGTGGTTGTTGATTCGCTGGCTTTATGACAATGTTTTTCGAGTATTTAATAAAATTTTTATGGGGATGGGTACTTTGATTCGTTTTGCTGTCATACTATATGGGTAATTATTTTTAAATAAAAAGGTCCTTTTATGGAAGACTTTATCGTATTACTAACAATCATTCCTTTAACTAGTAAAATTTTTACTTTCGAGTATATTTAAGTGGAAAAAGTTCATCGACTTTAGTTTTTACTAACTTGAACTTCACAGTTATATATTACTCTTCATGTGTTTCCATAACTTAGGGGCTTGCTTTCCGTTTCAGGATGCTCGCTTTCCGTGGGGCGTGCGATGAGCCTCCTCGGCGCTTGCGCCTGTGGGGTCTCATCTAACCCGCTAATCCCACAGGAGTCTCGCACCTTCCACTACAATCAAGCTGTTCGATCAATTAGTTGCTGCCGCCAAACTGGTAAAAACATCCACTTTATAGAAATAAACTCGAGTTACACATTTTGGTAGAACAACGTCGAATAGTTACATAAAAAAAATCAACGCTACTATTGTTCAGCAATCCTACCAGTTTATCATCTTATCGATTCAGTGCCAATATCCAATATTTAGATAGTTCCAACAAGCATTCTGTAAAACATCTTTTAAAACTAGCTTTTTTGGGTAGAATTCATGCAACAAATGTTGCATCTGCCACACGAAAAGAAGTGATTTTCAGCACAGAGCAGTCAGAATACACGAAGACTCCCGTGGGAATGCGAGAAAGACGAGACCCTGCAGGAGCATAGCGACGAAGCGGCTCGGCGCTCGCCCACAGGAAAGCGAAGTGTATTCTGACTGCGGGCTTATTTGAGAGCACCACTTTTCCGGATAGACACTCATGCAAACAAACTTTGCACCATGAACAATGAAAATAGGCAGTTTGATTAAGTTCATTGATAGGTTAATGCAGAGAGCAGCCGGAATACACGAAGACTCCTATGGGATTTGCGGGACAGGCGAGACCCCGCAAGCGCAGCGAGGAGGCTCGGCGCCCGCCCCATGGAAAGCGAAGTGTATTCCGGCTGCGGACCCATTTAAGAGCACCACTTTTCTGGGTATACATCCGTGCAACCAATTTTGCACCTAGCACATGAAAAGAAGTGATTTTTAACACAGAGCAGTCAGAATACACGAAGACTCCCGTGGGAATGCGAGAAAGACGAGACCCCGCAGCGCAGCGAGGAGGCTCGGCGCTCGCCCACAGGAAAGCGAAGTGTATTCTGACTGCGAACTTATTTGAGAGCACCACTTTTCCGGATAGACACTCATGCAAACAAACTTTGCACCATGAACAATGAAAATAGGCAGTTTGATTAAGTTCATTGATAGGTTAATGCAGAGAGCAAGTGGAATACACGAAGATTCCTATGGGATTCGCGGGACAGCCGAGACCCCGCAGCACAGCGAGGAGGCTCGGCGCCCGCCCCATGGAAAGCGAAGTGTATTCCGACTGCGGACTTATTGAGAGAACCCAAAACCACTTTTCAGGGTAGCCTCTGTGAAGAATCTATTAATATTGAAATTCCTTGCATATAAAGCCATTTCCTGTTATATTACAAACAACTAAATACTTTCTTATTTCAAACTTTTTTTGAAGTGAGGATAGAGGTGCAAAGATCATAAGTACACAATTGGAGGAGAATGAGATCCATTGATAATTGTGAAAAGGGGTATTTGCCGAAGTCGAAAGAATCTCATGTTCTTGAAGCTGGTTCTGCTGTTGAATAAATACAGAACTGTCGTATAGGAAACTATATGGAGGGCTATCTTACGCATAGGAACGATTTTTTATTTATCCTGATTCTATTGCAGCAACGATTGCCTCGTTGCTGCTTTTTGCGTTCAAAAAATGGCCCGACCACCTCTAATTAAAAAAATTTAAAAAGGGCGTGTACGTTTATGAATTTTGGCCAAGTATTAACAGCAATGGTTACTCCGTTTGATCATAAAGGTGAAATTGATTTTTATGCAACAAAAGAATTGATTGAATATTTAATTGCAAATGGAACAGATACTTTAGTTGTCGCTGGTACAACTGGAGAATCTCCAACATTAACCACCGAAGAAAAAATCGAATTATTTAAATATGTCGTAAACGCTGTTAATGGAAGAATTCCAGTCATCGCTGGAACTGGATCCAACAACACAAGGGCTTCCATTAACTTAACCAAACATGCTGAGGAAGCAGGAGTCGATGGTATCTTGCTAGTTGCACCATACTACAATAAACCATCTCAAGAAGGAATGTATCAACATTTTAAAGCAATAGCTGAATCCACTTCTTTGCCAGTTATGCTTTATAACATTCCAGGACGCAGTGTAGTGAATATCTCTGTCGAAACAATTGTACGCCTTTCATCGATTCCAAATATTGTGTCACTTAAAGATGCAAGCGGCAATTTAAATGCAATGGCAGAAATCATCAGCCAAACTCCTACTAATTTCACCCTATATAGTGGAGATGATGGATTAACATTACCCGTGTTATCCATTGGAGGAGCAGGAGTTGTTTCCGTTGCCTCTCACATCATTGGCAATGACATGCAAGAAATGATCAATACCTTTAAAAAAGGCGATATTCAAAATGCTGCTGCTCTACATCACAATCTTCTCCCAGCGATGAGAGCATTATTTACTGCACCAAGCCCTTCACCAGTAAAAGCAGCATTAAATCTAAACGGTATACAAGTTGGTGACGTTCGCTTGCCATTGGTTCCTTTGAATCAGGAAGAGGAACGTGAACTTAAAGAGGTTTTGGAGAGAAGTAGTGTTAAAGCTACTTGTTGAAATAGATACTAATAAAACCCACCCGTGGATTATGGGTGGGTTTCAAACTGGAGAAAAATCCGCCTTAAAACGTGCGGAAGCCATAAGCAGACAAAAAGGGTTAAAAATAGGGTTACGCATTTCCGGGGCCTGACCTCCAGTGCATTAAAGTATTACTGTAACGGGAATCAGGTTCCATAATTCAAACTGGACTTTCAATAAACTGATTTTCATCATTCATAGAAACAATATTCATTGTTGGTAGAATTATTGGCCAGTGACCATCTCTCGGTTCACCAGGTTCAAAGTATTTTGTTTCGTCTATTTTTATGGCACAGCTTTCTGCAGTACCATGAAAACCGTAAAATGAATATGTTTTTTGTTCCTGCATATATGGAGACGTTGCTGTAGTATATTCTAAAATTAAAAAAGCTTCATTTGTTCCAATTTAGTCTGACTAAGCGATTCACTATCTACTAATTTATACCCCATCGAATGGTAACCTTTTAATCGTTTATCAAACATTGCTTTTAAAACAGGTTCTTTATCATCAACATAATCAAAGACCTTAACATTTGTTTTAAAATCGTGGATACGATGCAATCTTCCCACGTATTGCTGTAATGTGCCTTTCCAAGACAAGGGCATAACTAAGAATAAAGTATCTAGTCGTTCATGATCAAATCCTTCGCCAATATATTTTCCTGTAGCAATAATTAACCTTTCTTCATTGTCAGGCAATTCTTCTAGTCTTTTTAGTTTTTCTTTTTCTGCTTGCTTACTCATTCCTCCTGTTAATACAAGAATATTTTTTGCAAAGCCTTTAAACCTTAATGCTAATTCATGAACATGCTCAACTCTTTCGGTTAAAATTAGCGGGATCGATCCATTTTCTAATTCTTTAAGAACATCATCAAAAATCATTTGATTACGATCTTTATCTTTTATAATTTCTTTAAATAGTGATTGGATATCTTTCTTGTCTTCCGTTTTTGCACTTTGAAAGTTAGTATGCCTAGACAATAGTATATGTTCAAATGGCCGAACCTTTGCTTGCGCTTGTGCATTTACTTTATATCGAATCGGTCCTAATTGCATTGTCATAATAGGCTGTAATCCATCTTTTCGAGTAGGAGTGGCAGTTAATCCATGAATATAAGTAGCATCTGCTTTTTTTAAAACACACTCAAAGCTATATGCAGAGATATGATGACACTCATCTACAATGATTTGACCATATTGTGTGACTTGCTCTTTAATTTCCCCTTTATAATTAAGACTTTGGATGGTTGCAATATCGATGATTCCTGTCTGTTTATTTTTCCCTCCACCAATTTGACCGATTTGATGATCTTCCACATTCAAAAACGTAGACAGACGTCCTTTCCACTGGTTAATTAGTTGTTTCCTATGAACAATTATAAGTGTATTTACATTTCTTTTAGCTATTAATGCAGCGGCAATGACTGTTTTTCCAAATCCAGTGGTTGCTGATAAAACGCCTATTGGCCTTTCTAATAATTTTATTGCCGCTTGTTCCTGTTCGACTCTTAAATTCCCCTCAAAACTTAATGATAAATTCGCTCCAGCATTTGTTTGGTCATGAAAATTATAATTAATCGAATATTTGTTCAGTAATGTTATCAAATCATCTTTACAACCACGGGGTAAAATTAAAAAACTATCTAACTCGTCATAACAAATAATATTTCTTGGTATACCATAAGTGGATAAACGCTTTGCCTGTGCTTTAAAAAATTCTGGATTTTTAAACGTTGATAACTGAATGAGTTTTTGAATAAAGGATGAGGGAAGATTTTCTTTTTCAATATATAATCCATTCTTTTCAAAGATAGTTAATTTGTCTGGAATATTGATTTGCTTTTTACTCGGTACCTGCTCCTTTATTTCCTTAACAATCTGAGAATTCTCATTACTCTTATTTGCTATATTAATTACCTTTTTCACATCGTCCAATTTTATTTTCTTCACACCATCTAAATACATCCACTGATCTGCATATGGCACAAAGTTTTCATCAACGAACACACTATTTTCATTTTTTCTTGGCTCTTTCTGTAATGGCAATGCGATTAAATTGCCAAATCCACCTTTTGGTAATGTATCTTGATTAGGAAATAAAAGGTCAAACGAATCCATGCCTACTTGATATCGCTTTTCCAACGTATGTGATAATAATACACTACCGAATTTTCGAGCTAAGGAGGACGGAATTGCTTGCTGAAAGAAAATCCAAACATGACATCCATTTCCTGATCTAGAACGCTCCACACATGCTGGGACATTCAACTCTTTGCAGGTATCCACAAAAGCACGCACATCCTCTTGCCAATTTTTCTTATCGAAATCAACGGCTAAAAACCAACAAGTTTCATCTTGTAATAATGGATAAATACCTATCGTACGTTTACCAATAAGATGATCATAAATTACTTGATCTGTTAAAGGGAGAAATGTTCGATGCTGACAATCAACACATTTAATAGTTGGCTTTTGGCACATAATTGGCTTCCATTCATGTTCACAAGCTGGAGAATAGCCCGACTTTCCATTTTTGGATTGCCAACGTAGGGCATAGACATCAGTTCTTCCTCTAAATAAATTTTTAAATATCAAAATTCTTTCTTTTAATTTCTCCTGTTTGGACTTATGTAAAGTTGAATTTGTTCGAGAATCCTTTTGACAAAATTCAATATTATGAGCTTTTAAAAGTTTCTTTAATCGACGATTTTCCTGAGTTAATCTTTCACATTCTTTCATTGTTTGTTGCAGCTGACGCTCAAGATTTTTCATTGTAGTCCCTCTATTAACGGTATTATTTAATTTTCAGTATACTGTTATTATACAAAAAAAGTGGATGTTGAAAATTTATTTATATGTGATGTGGACTATTGTGAAGAATGCATTTTACAATTTTAATTAAACCAATAAAATGCATTTATTTTAAAAGCAATAACCTACCCATTTATTTCATATTTTTTCCAAAAAGGCGAAATATTATTCTTTTAATTTCGAGTGGTCACAGTAACCACAAGTTTATTTCACAACTTAATTTTGCATCAATATAATATGTATATATTTTACATAGACACAAACATTAGGAAGATGGCTTCTTTTCATCATTTAATTTAGAGGGTAGAATAAAAATAAGAAAATAGCTGTAAGGGGGTTTTAAATTTGAGTTTAAAAGACTTGGAAGAATTTCTAAGTGATGAAAATCAAACGGAAGAATCTACAATTGATTGGAAACAAGAAAAAAAGATGTGGTTAAGTTCCATTAATAAGTTATACAGTGATG
This sequence comes from Bacillus sp. (in: firmicutes), assembly GCA_047718615.1. Taxonomy (GTDB): domain Bacteria; phylum Bacillota; class Bacilli; order Bacillales; family Cytobacillaceae; genus Niallia. The sequence goes on from JBDNRM010000119.1 coordinate 6,228, forward strand.
TGAGTACTTGGCTCGAACCACTCAAAACAAACCCAAATTTTAAGATTACTATGGATACAATAGTTTTGAATGAAGAAGAGGTTGGAGATTATGAAGTCCAACGAATGATTTTTGAATTAAAAAGTCAAAGGGCATTTCTACAACCAATTGGAACAATGATTATCGCTGCTAAAGGACGAATAGATTTAATAGGCGCAAATGGAACGGTAAAATTAATATTAGTTGATAAGCAACTAACTAAGCCTAAAGTAACTGCAAATATATATACTGAAAAAGAGTTCGCAAAATACCTAGAAAAAGCACAAGGGAAAGATCCTGCAAAAGAACCTAGAAAACCAGAATACGAATGGAAAATTATGACACAACCACCAAATGTTCAATATATTTCATTGAATGAAGAGACATTCTCAGATGCCTTATTGCGGGTTATTAGAAATGGCTAAAAGTGGTCACCTGTTTTCAGGTCAAAATCAGGATATCTCCAATATTGTTAACTGGTATCAACTGAATACGAGTGCTATTGAGAAATACAAAGGAACCATCCTTGGCTCATTGCGTTCTGAAGATTATGTGCCTGAACAATTTATAGGTATGACGGCGGTAGGAGTAATCGAATATTTCGATACACTAACTAAAGAAGTTGAAACCTCCTTTAGTTTAAGTGCTATTGCAGCAATTGAGGCAAAGTTTCGAATGGATTATATTATAAGAGCCACTAACAGATTAAAAGATACATTAAGTAGAGATTTTAGGGACATTTATAGAGAAAAAGGCAGAAGAGCGAGTTTAGAAGAAGATATACTTAATGGTTGGAAGACACATCATCCTGAACATAAGAATTTAATTAGTAACTATATCCAATCCCTTAATTACCGACATTGGCTAGCACATGGGCGCTATTGGATTCCTAAATTCGGGAGAAAATATGATTTTGCAATAACCTATGTAATTTGTGAAGAAATAGAAAATAGTATTCCATTTAACTATTAATCATTAGGCAAAGTAAATAAATAGCTAGAGCAATAATTAATGCTTCATACTTCTCTCTCCATTTTTGTAATTTGTTGAGTATATCTTCATTAATAAGACTCCTTATGATTGATCCAAAGGTTTAAACCCTTTCTCTTTCTCCTATTCACAGAAAAGCCTGTGCTTTCAAGAGTTGCGTACTCCAACTCAAACCAATTAGTTTTGTTAACTATGTGCTGTGGCTCAATCTAGTACCTAAAACATCGAAAATTAACTCTCTCTTTGTGTATTATCTTCACTTATAAAGTCCACTGGGTCCTCAAAATTCAAACATGAGCTTCCTCCTAAACAAATCATTTTTAATCGACACGTCCTATCCAAAAAGACAAATGTCCTTTTTGAGATCAGACCGATTGTTATAGCTATTACACTTCCAACCTATCTAAATCTGGGAAAAACGACATATCGAATTTCTCTGTTCTCACGTATTCAACTAGCGGTTCTTCAACTAAAATCGCTCACGTCCTGTGAGCAACGTTGAAGTCACCACATCCCGTGGAAGGCCGATGCTCACAAAGCTAAACCGCCTCAAACTTCTCGGTCCTTTTTATCCTCCTTTTTGAACACACACTTTTAAGAAATCTGACCCAATGTCATTGAAAATGTTGGGGTATAACTAGTACAATATAATAATACGAAAAATCACTGAATAGCAATAAGGGAGACATATTGATGGTGAAAAAATGGAATTCAAAGGATTGGGCAGAGGCAAAAAAACGATGCCGTCTGAATGAAGCTGAAATACAAATGGCTAAGGAGTTGGGGATAACACCAAAGGGTTTAATTAAAGTGATCCCTGAACCAAATCAGCATTGGAAAGCACCAGTGAAAGTTTGGATTCGTGAGCTCTATCAAGAGAAGTTTGGTAGGGTTTTAATAGATAAGCACACCAAAAAAGTCAAAAAACTAGAAAAACCGATTGTTTCTGAGTGGTGGGATGATGAGGACTTACCATTTTGATGAAATCTAAGGCTAATCGATTATCTGATGAAGAAATAAAGGTTATATTGAGAGCAGCAATTTTATAAGAAAAAGGGCTTTACGTATCCGAAAAGATGTAAAAAGTGTCGTAGAGAAAAGGATGATGAGTTATTTTATTAAAAAAATAATTCATGCGAAGAGCAATTAATATGGTGGGGGTTATGGAGGATGACTAGCGCAAAAGAAAAAGTGCAGGAAAAGAAAGTAGAATTACTAGCGTTAACAATGGAGTTTAGCAGGAAATTTTTAAATGAAGAATATGAGAAAGTAATTGAAAAATTGATAAACAAATTGGCTAGGAAAAGAGATGTTCCCTTTGTGTCAGGCCGTATTGAAATTTGGGCTGGGGCAGTAATCCACGCCTTGGGTACGGTTAATTTTTTATTCGATAAATCTACTCAACCATATCTGTCAGCAACAGACATTTATGAGTATTTTAATACAAAACAAAGTACAACTTCGCAAAAATCGAAGAAAATTAGAGATATGTTTAAAATGACTTATTTTGACGGTAATTTCTCGATAGCATCTGTTGAACAAAGTAGCCCATTTCATAATCTTTCTACAGTTAATGGATTGCTCGTCCCTCAAGATAGGTTGAATGAAAAGCAAGTCGATGTCGAAGAATGGGAAATTCAAGTTGCACAAATAGTAGGAATTAGTGGTTTAGTAAGAGGTCAAAAATATAAAGAAAGTTATCTGTACCAATCACTCCATGTAAAGGAAGAAAGTTTAATGCGTTTTTATGAATACCTACAACAGCATCTAACATTCCCTTTTCATGCGTTATATGAAGAGGAGATTAGTTCTTTAGAAGTCGCAGAATACGAAATCAACTGTATTCATTTAGATCAAAAAATGAAAGTTGATGAAAAATATGGCATTATTGTCGAGTGCCAAATAGAGAGAGAAAAAGTAATACTGCCGTTAGCCAGCATGACCTTGGATGAAAAAAACAGCAATTTTAAATACATCGAATTATATAAAGGTTGGTTTTGGTCGTATCGATGATTTTTGGTGCCTGATCCCAAAAATGGGGGTCAGGCTCCAGAATTGATTTTTCTAAAAGAGGACCACCTAAGCTAATAATAAATCCTTTGATTGGACCTCTGTTTTTGATATCATCTCCATTGCATCCATAACCTGTTGAATTCTCTCCAATGTAGCCCCGTAATACTCATTACGCTCATCTCTTGATACTTGTGAAGGAGATACACCTAAAAGATCCGCTAAATCTTGTTGGCTTAATCCTAAATAAATTCGATAAGCAATAAGCGTTTTCCCCAGTTGATGAAGATTGATTATCGTATCAAATTCGCCTCTTTTTATCCGTTCATAGTAAATAACCTCTTCCTTTAACTGTTCATGAAATGTGATGGATGGTTGTAATGCCTTTTCTACTTGTTCTATACTCAAGCCCATTTCCACTAATATCTTTTTTGGGTCGCTAATAAATAGCTTATCTTCTTGTAATTTATCTAATGCTTTTTGATAAGCAGCTTCTGTTTTTATCATGTATAACTCACCTCTATTTAATAATTTTTACAATCCCTTTAGGTAAGAACGTATCTCTTGTTTTTCTAAATGCAGCTGGAAATTGTTGTTGGTGACCATATTCATCCATAATCCCTGATGGTTGACCAAAATGTGGATATAACTCAACACGATAGCGGTGCCACATTGGAAGTTGCTTTTTTTGTATAACCTCGATAAGGTTTTCTACTGCTACTCTCCCATGTCCATATTTTATAAGGGTCTAAAGCATTTAGCTTCCTTTCCAATTGCCCACTAGCCAATTCCATTAAATCACATTCAAAATAGCCATCTATATCATTAGGATGTGCTTTTTCCTCTACAAAAGAACCATCAATATAAATTTGATCAATTCCTATATCCCATAATTGTTGAACCAACGCCTCTAATTGATCAATAAGAAATAACCTCCATTTAACATCCCATGGTTTCTGATTTTCTGGCCCTCTAACTAATACAGATTCTCTTAACTCATTTAAAGTTAATGCATAATCCTGCGCTGGTAATAATCCATCTTCATTAAAGTGCATCATTATTTTCTCCTTATCAACCAGTATACTCATTTTATTAACATATATGATAACTTAACTTATTTGTTAATTTTATTTTATCATTATTTTACTTATTTACAAGACATACAAAACAGAATTCTTCTTTACCGTAATGGGGGGCATATATATAGGGTCTGCCCCCATAGCCATCAAGCTAACGAAAGGATTCTGTCCATTTTCTTCTTTCGTTAGCTTTTTTATTTCCTCCTATCTCCATTATTCTTTAAAGGGCATAACGAAATAAGCCTTTTGTCAAAGACTTCTTATTTACATATTATGTAAGGTTATTAAGCTACTAGTGAGAAATGTTGTTCATAAGCAATATGTAAGATATCGAATACGGTTTGTTTTTTATATCGACGAGCTTTTCCTCCGTTTATTTTCACACTCTCGTACAATCTAGATATAATCTCTTCCCAACTTAGAAAAGCATGAATGATCATATTGGCTATCCCTTCTATTCCTTTTTTTACCATTCTGATTGCTTTATACTCACTTGTTTCCATCTGCTTCTTTTCATACAGACATCTTCTTATTTGGAATGCAAGGGTAGAACAAAGGAGGATACGAATAAGGGTACCGTATAAATGACATTCAAACCTTTCTTTTTTCCTTTTCTTTACCCGGTGAATAGAAAATAAGGATTTCCACGTTTTGAATAAAATTTCAATTTGCCACCTCAAGGAATAAAGAGAATAAATGTCTTCTTTTTTTCATTCCGTTTGTGGTATATTCGTTACGTAAATATTTGTGGAAATATTTTTTTGTGAAGAGAGGGTGCATTAGACTTTCTTTTTCATTCTGTTCTCCCAATAAAGAACACAATAAAAGAAAATATTCCGGTTTTAATTTTGCTTTTCTTTTCATAAAGTGCGTCTCTTTTGCCCATTCTTGAATTTGTTCCGTCGAAAAACAGGTTTTAAGCTCACGTGCTAGTAACAGAAATTCTTTTTCTACACCTAAATCTCTATTCAGAAAAATAACCCTCTCCATAAGAAATGTTTCATCAGAAAGGATTATAAAGGAATATAGGAGGATTATCTTTAAAAATGCTTAACTTGATGGCTATGGGGATGTTCCCCATAGCCATTGAAGCAATTGATATAGGAAGAGTAAAAGGTGGAACAGAAAATAAGTGCCTTCTTAGACGTCTGACCCTCAGTGCGCTAAAGCATTACCGGGGGCAGAATCCGGAATCAAGACCATATAAAAAACATAGTTTCCCCTATTTCCTCATTATTCATTGTCCTTCCTAAAAAGACAAATCTTACAATCTGTCTTTTTTAGGGGTCAGACCCCATAGCCTGTTATTGTAGCCTGTTATTGACTGAGAAGGACACCATTCCAACTGTTGTTCAAAATGAAATTAATAGGCTAAAGCCAACAAAAGCAATAATAGTTGGTGGAACGCCAAAAGTTTCAACTATAATCGAAGAAAAATTAAAAAGCTTAAATGTTACTACAATCCAACGTTATTCAGGTGATACACGATACAGCACAGCAACTGCGGTAGCTAATACAATTCTTCCAGAGAAAACAGCATCCGGTGAAGGAATTATAAGTGACGCACCAAATAAGAATATTAATGTCACAGCAGTAATAGTTAATGGTTTCAGTGAAACATATATGATGGACATTGCTAGCGTAGCTGTTAGAAATGAACTACCAATTTTATTAACTAATGGGGAAACATTAACAAGCTCAGTACAAGATTTTTTAAAAAGTCATACACAAATTAGTAGTTTTATTTTATTGGAAATGAGAGTAATTTAAGTTCAGAAGTTGCAGATCAACTTGCTCAATTCGGAGATGTTAGTCGAATAGATAATACTAATCGTTTCGATTTAGGTCCAAATGTTGCTCAATTTTTCTATATGAAACCAAAATCATTTATTGTTGTAAATGATTTTAGCTCGGGTATTATTGGAAGTACTTTAGGAGCATTAAAAGATTATCAAGTTTTAGTGACTAACCCCGATACATTAGATGATTCAGTTAAATACTATATCCAAGACAGCTATCCCGATAATATATATACAATTGGGACAACTGTCTCAACGAATATTAGCAATACCTTAAATAGTTTTATTAAATAGGAGAAAAAATATGTTGTTAAAAAAATTTTTAGTCGTATGTATTGTAGCACTTACCAGTGCTTTATTATACTTAGCTTTAACTGTTATCATGGACTTAAAATCAATAATTTACGATCACCAATTAGAGAATTCGGGCTATTCTGTATCAATTATAGTTTTTGTCTTCTCTTTCATTGGAAATTTAGTTTTTGCACTACCCCTATCATATTTATTAGATTACATTTCATTAAAAAAGAAGTTTAATAAATTGGCCTCCTTATCTTTGTATATTCTATGCGCCATCATGATAATCGTCATTTTGGAGGTTGTGATTAATATATTTTATTATCCTTTTATAGATAATGGAACATATGTGATTTTTGGAATTCTTTCCGCATTGTTATTTTGGTTCTTTAATACCATTTTAGTTAAACCTCGGAATTAAATACTCGACTAGTTAAAATTAAAGGCCCAAAATTATTTGGTCCTTTAATTTATTATTACTATAAAGAATGGCGCTAGCTTGCGCACCTCTTGTATACCTGATCCACATATTATTCCGTAATTACACGATCTGAAATAATACGTTCCATCCCCTTTAAAAAAGAAAAAAGGGTAGTATTTTGTCTATCCCACAGTAGATACTCCCCTATTTTTTCAACGAATGAACAATGGACGATTGGATTTTTGTTGAATTCCCCTGCTGAGCGATAGAAGAGATGAAATCTAAATAGACGATGGATATTAATTCTTCCACTGAAATGGTTAGTTCATTTAAATAAGGTTCCAAATAAGAAAAACCGGGCAAAAACCGCCCGGTCCTTTTTTGTTTAGCGAATATCCGAT
>JBDNRM010000120.1:0-12957 GCA_047718615.1 Bacillus sp. (in: firmicutes)
ATGCTTAACAATATCTAAGAAATGATTATCGAAATTTGGAATATAGCAAGGATCAAAATTATCTTAAAATTACTTTTGTCACAAAAAATACATAAAGTAAGCTATTTTTGTAAAATATTTCTAATTTCGAATTATAATATTTTTAAATAGTATTAATTCTACAAAATTCTACAAAATTTCTTGCAATATAATTATATGATATATATAATTGTAAATGCGAGTGGATTGAAATTAAACATTTCAGACTATTGAAACAAAGAATATAATAAATACATAAAATAATACTATCTCTATAATTATATTATTTTAATAGATGAATAGTGTTTATTGATTATTTAACTTAGGGAGGTACTTTCTTAAAATAGTATTGCAGTTGCTATTCAAAAATTAACTGACTATTTAGGAAATGGTTCTAAGTGTATTCTTGTTTTTTTATGGGAAAGCTAATTTCGAACATTCACTTGTGGAAAAAATATAGGGGGTAATACTATGAAGAAAAAGTTGCTTGTACTTCTTAGTTTAGTACTAGCTCTAAGCGCTTTTCTTGCTGCATGCGGCAAAGACAGCGGGAGTAAAGACAAAGATAAGGTGTCACAAGATTTACGCTTGAATTTATCTACAGAGCCATTTTCACTTAACCCAGGTTTAGCAAATGATAATGCATCTGGTAACGTATTGCGTCAAACATTCGATGGTTTAACACGTATTAATAAGAATGACGAACCTGAAAATGCAATCGCTGAGGATATTCAAGTTTCAGATGACCTAAAAACATATACATTTAAACTTCGTGATGCAAAATGGACAAACGGTGATGCTGTAACAGCAGAGGATTTCGTTTATGCTTGGAAATGGGCATTAGATCCGAAAAACGAATCACAATATGCTTACCAACTATACTACATTCAAGGTGCTGAAGCAGCTAACACAGGTAAAGGCAAACTTGATGATGTTGCGGTAAAAGCAGTTGATGATAAAACATTAGAAGTTACTTTAGTTAACCCAACACCATATTTCACACAGTTAACAGCTTTTTATACTTACTTGCCTGTTAACCATAAAGTGGCAGAAGCAAATCCAAACTGGTATAAAGATGCTGGTGATGATTATGTAACAAACGGACCTTTCAAAATGACAGAATGGTCTCACTCAGAAAAAATCGTTCTTGAGAAAAACGACACATACTGGGATAAAGATACTGTAAAACTTAATTCTGTTGAATTCTCCATGATTAATGATCCTAACACTACATTAAGCATGTACGACAATGATGAATTAGATAGAGCTGGTGCTCCTTTTGATACAGTGCCAACTGATTCTATGAAAGCATTAAAAGATGATGGTACATTAAACACACAAGCAATTGCTGGTACTTACTGGTATAAATTTAACACAGAAGTAAAACCGTTAAATAATGTAAATATCCGTAAAGCATTAACATATGCAATCGATCGTAAATCTATTGTAGAAAAAATTACACAAGGTGGACAAATTCCAGCAATGGCAGCTGTTCCTCCAAGCATGTTCTCTGAAAACGAAAAAGGCTATTTCAACGATAATGATGTAGCAAAAGCAAAAGAGTATCTAAAAAAAGGTTTAGAAGAACTTAACCTTAAAGATGCTTCAGAACTTCCAGCAATCACTTTATCTTACAACACAGATGAAGCACATGCTAAAATTGCTCAAGCAATTCAAGATATGTGGAAAAGAGAATTAGGAATCAACGTTAAATTGGGCAACGAAGAATGGGCAGTTTATATTGATAAACTTCATTCAGGCGACTACCAAATCGGACGTATGGGATGGTTAGGCGACTTTAACGATGCAATCAACTTCCTTGAATTATACCGTGATAAAAAAGGCGGAAATAATGATACAAACTGGGAAAATGCAGATTTCAAAAAGCTTCTTAATGATTCTCAAACAGAAGCAGATACAGCAAAACGTCAGCAAATGTTAAAAGATGCTGAAGCAATTCTTATGGACGAGCTTCCAATTGCACCAATCTATTTCTACACTGACTCTTGGGTTCAAAAAGACAACCTAAAAGATGTTGTAGTATCAGGTCTTGGAGATGCTCAATTAAAATGGGCTCACTTTGAATAAGTAATTAAAAGTTATAAGTTTAAAAAGGTATATGAAGCCTTGCTTCATATACCTTCCTTTCTAATTGGGGGTAATTAGAAAATAATGGAGGTTAAACCATGATAAAGTATTTGACAAGACGCCTGCTGTTTATGATTCTTTCTTTATTTCTTATTATAACAGCGACGTTTTTCTTCATGCGCATGGCACCAGGTAACCCGTTTACGTCTGAAAAGCAGTTGCCGCCAGCGATTGAAGCTAATTTGAATGAACATTATGGATTAAATGATCCGTGGTATGTTCAATATGGGGAATATTTACTTCGAATAGTACAGTGGGATTTTGGCCCATCTTTTAAATATAAAAGTCAAACAGTTAATGATTTAATTAACGAAGGATTTCCAGTATCTTTAGTTTTAGGTTTAGAGGCAATTTTTATTGCTTTAGCAGTAGGGGTAACATTGGGGATTATCGCTGCCCTAAGACATAATAAATGGCAGGACTATTTGGCCATGATTATTGCTGTATTTGGTATTTCGGTGCCTTCCTTTATAATGGCTGCATTACTGCAATATGTATTTGCCATTAAATTAGGCTGGCTTCCAGTTGCACGATGGGGAACATTTGCACAAAGTATTCTTCCAGCTGTCGCTTTAGCAGCCGGACCAACTGCATTTATCGCTAGATTGACACGTTCATCTATGCTGGAAGTGTTGAGTAATGATTATATTAAAACAGCAAAAGCAAAAGGATTAGGTCAGTTTGTTATAACAGCAAAACATACAATTAGAAATGCGATTCTTCCAGTTGTGTCTTATATGGGACCATTATCAGCTGGAATTGTAACAGGTAGTTTTGTTATTGAAAAAATCTTTGGTATTCCAGGATTAGGTTCACACTTTGTAAAAAGTATCAGCAATCGTGACTATACAGTTATTATGGGTGTAACAGTTTTCTATAGTATTATCCTATTAGCGTCTGTTCTTCTTGTCGATATCTTGTATGGATTTATTGATCCGCGCATTAAATTAGCAGGCGGGAAGAAAGGAGAATAAGAATGCAACAGATTTCAAAAGATAAATTTTCCGTTGTTGGAAATAGTAAAGTAGAAGCAGAACAAATTTCTAAACCTAGTCTTTCATTCTGGAAAGATGTTTTTATGCGTTTTAAACAAAACAAACTTGCTATTACTGGATTAGTAATACTAATAATTCTTATTGTTATGGCATTGTTTGGTCCATATTTAACGAAATATGATTATCGTACAAATGATTTAAATAATTCCAATCTTCCACCAAGCACTGAACATTATTTTGGAACTGATGATCTTGGTCGGGATGTATTTGCCCGAGTTTGGTATGGTGCAAAGATTTCCTTATTTATTGGTGTTGCCGCAGCAGCTATTGATTTAATAATTGGAGTTATCTGGGGAGGAATTGCTGGATATAAAGGTGGCAAAGTCGATGAATATTTGATGCGTATTGCCGATATTTTATATGGAATTCCTTATTTACTTCTAGTTATTTTGTTAATGGTAGTGTTAGGAGATCAAAAAGGACCGGTTGCAAGTTTAGCAACGATGATTTTGGCAATGAGTATTACAGGCTGGATTAATATGTCAAGGATCGTTCGTGGACAAGTCCTTTCTTTAAAGACGCAAGAATATATTTTAGCATCAAGAACATTAGGTGCTAACGTAACAAGAATTATGGCTAAACATTTAATTCCAAATGCTATGGGGCCAATATTGGTTACTTTAACATTAACTGTTCCATCAGCTATCTTCACTGAAGCATTTTTAAGCTACTTAGGCTTAGGATTGACACCACCATTAGCGAGTTGGGGAACGATGGCGAATGACGGAATTTCAGCGATGAAGTATTATCCATGGAGATTATTCTTCCCAGCTATATTTATCTGTTTAACTATATTTGCATTTAACGTAATTGGTGATGGGATTCGTGATGCATTAGATCCAAGATTACGTAAGTAAGGAGTGAGATAGATGGAAAAATTATTAGAAGTGAAGGATTTACAAGTCTCATTCCATACGTATGGAGGAGAAGTGCAGGCTGTTCGTGGGGTATCCTTTGATTTATATAAAGGAGAAACATTAGCCATTGTAGGTGAATCTGGATCAGGGAAAAGTGTTACAGCACAAACATTAATGAAACTAATTCCAATGCCTCCTGGTCATATTAAAGGCGGACAAATGCTGTTTAATGGAGACGATATTGTTCCAAAAACAGAAAAAGAAATGCAGAAGATTCGCGGAAAAGAAATGAGTATGATTTTCCAAGATCCAATGACTTCTTTAAACCCTACAATGCGTATTGGAACGCAAATAATGGAAGTACTAATTAAGCATCAACAGATGTCTAAAGAAAAAGCAAAAGCAAGAGCCGTTGAATTATTAACGCTTGTTGGGATTCCTATGCCCGAAAGACGTGTAAATCAATATCCACATGAGTTTTCTGGTGGAATGAGACAACGTGCAATGATTGCCATTGCGTTGGCAGCAAGACCACATTTGCTTATTGCAGATGAACCAACAACTGCTCTGGATGTTACCATTCAAGCACAAATTCTTGATTTAATGAAAGAATTACAAAAAAAGCTTGATACAAGTATTATCTTTATTACACATGATCTAGGAGTTGTTGCAAACGTGGCAGATCGTGTTGCTGTTATGTATGCTGGACAAATTGTCGAAATGGGTACAGTAGATGAAATATTTTATGATCCGAGACATCCGTATACATGGGGATTACTTGCTTCTATGCCAAGTTTGGATAATGATGGCGAAGCAGAATTAGCTGCTATTCCTGGTACACCGCCTGATTTAACAAATCCTCCAGTTGGAGATGCTTTTGCACCAAGAAATCCTAATGCTTTAGCAATTGATTATGAACAAGAACCACCTTTATATCAAGTGTCAGAAACGCATTTTGTGAAATCATGGCTATTGCATCCAGATGCGCCAGCAGTTGAACCGCCTGCATCTGTTAAGGAAAGAATTCGTCCTTTATCCTCTAATTTTGAACAACCAATATTAGTGAAAGGGGACAAGATAAATGGCTGAAAAATTATTAGAAATTAAAAATTTAAAGCAGCATTTTAATGTAGGGAGACCTAATTTAGTAAAAGCGGTCGATGATATTACATTTGATATATACAAAGGGGAAACACTTGGGTTGGTTGGTGAGTCCGGGTGTGGTAAATCAACAACTGGTAGATCGATTATTCGTCTTTATGATGCAACTGACGGACAAGTTTTATTTAATGGCGAGGACGTGCATGGGAAAAAATCTGCATCTCAATTAAAGAAATTTAATCGTAAAATGCAAATGATTTTCCAAGATCCTTATGCTTCTTTAAATCCTCGGATGACCGTTGCGGATATAATTGCAGAAGGTATTGATATCCATGGATTAGTTAAATCCAAAAAAGAACGTATGGAAAAAGTATATAGTCTTCTTAACACAGTTGGCTTGAATAAAGAGCATGCTAACCGCTATCCGCATGAGTTCTCTGGCGGGCAGAGACAGCGTATTGGGATTGCAAGAGCACTTGCGGTTGATCCTGACTTTATTATTGCTGACGAGCCGATTTCAGCGCTGGACGTTTCTATTCAAGCGCAGGTAGTTAACTTGATGAAACAACTGCAAAAGGAAAAAGGCTTAACGTATCTATTTATTGCCCATGATCTATCGATGGTAAAATATATTAGTGATCGTATTGGAGTTATGTACTTCGGTAAATTAGTAGAAATAGGACCTGCTGATGAGATATACAATTCTCCAATCCATCCATATACACAAAGTCTTTTATCGGCTATACCGCTTCCTGATCCTGAAACAGAGCGTACTCGTACAAGAACGGTTTACGATCCTGCTGTTCATCAGTATAAAAATGGGGATGATATCAAAATGCGTGAAGTAAAATCAGGACATTTTGTTTACTGTTCAGAAACGGAATTTAAAAAGTATCAAGCTGATTATAATAAATAAAAAATAACGATCTCTCCGATTGAGATCGTTATTTTTTTATGTACATCACTGAGAACTTCATCTTGCTATTGAGGGAATTTTCAATATAAAAGAAAAAATAGTAAGTTTTCTAAATGAGCCATGTAATAGGAGGTATATTTTTTGTCTTTTAAACAAAAGGTTACCTGAAAAGAGGCTTACGTGCTCTCTCAAATAGTCGCAGTCAGAATATAATACTTCGCTGTTCCAGGGGGGGGGCTATGCCTGAGCCTCCACAGAGCTTTCTTCTGTGTAGCGTGGGGTCTCTTTTGTCCCGCTAATCCCAAAGGAGTCTTCGTGTATTCAGACTGCTCCCTTAAAACTTAAGAAAACTACTTCTTTTGATGTTCCAAGGTGCCAATTTAATTAGCATAGGATTTTAGTTGAATTTGGATTTTTTAAGGGAAGAGGGTATCTACACGCTTTATCACTGGAGTAGTATTGAGAAGGCTGGATTATCTTTCTGAATCAACTGTATTACTATAAAAATAAAAAGGAAAGTCAAACCTTCAAAAAAGCAGGTTTGACTTTCCTTTTTGTTATTCCGGACTACCTTCAGCTGTTTCAATATCGTGGATAAGTTCTGGACGATCTAAATCGGCATCATAAAAATCCTTTGTTTCTGGAAGTCTTAAGTTTAGAAATTGCTTTTTGGAAATTCGAATACTTACTTTTTCCACGGTGTAATCAAACACATGGCCGCCGACATTTCTATCGTCATCTACAAAATGCAGATGATATCCCGCTACTGCGATGCCGTTAGCGTAGTGTGGCGTACGGAAACCAGCGATGGTTCCGTGGATATCTTTAAAGTCAAAGATAGGTTGTGTTTGTACTGCTTCTATCATTGGCACATAAGGTTTTTCTTGGTATTCTACTGTTCTTGTTTGGACTTTCTTAAAGACACCGTCCATACGGATAGCGTAAAATAAATTTCTGCTTGGTAAAATACGATCAAGTTCTTCGTGAAGCTCTTTCATTGTCATAGGTTTATCGATTTCATGTACCATTTCTGTCTCAAAAAAAGTTAATGAACAAAATGGAGATTTATCGCTATCACTTACAGGAGTACAAGTACCATCTGAACGAAGTCGATAGAAAGATCCGTCAAATCCAATCAATTCTCCATCTAATTTATTAAACGTTCCGATTCCGAAATCACCATGCTTTGGAATTTCCTTTAACGAAAAATCCCCATCATAAACAGCTTCAAGTAGTGCTGTCATAGTAGAAACTTGATAAATTTCATGTGAGTTTTTCAGGTGATCTGGCTGTTTATCTTCTTGTAAAGTTTTAGTCACACCCATGCAAATATCACTCCTATTTATAATTTTAATGTTAAGGCAGCATTTCATGTTATTGTGGCTAACCTTTGGTCAAAAATTCTAACTTTATTGAAGAAAGAGAGTGCTGATAGCTTTAGTGTTAATAAATAAATCCCCATAAAAGCAATACCTGAGCATGCACTTTCTTATAAGATAGAATAAAACTTCTGAAGTTTATAAAGTTATAGCATCTATTAAGAAACTTCAGAATTAGTGCCAATGAAGGCATAAGAACTTAGTATACTTACGACTTCATTGGCAAGCTTATAAATTTATGAGCATAAGTGCTTATAAATTTACTTATTTTGAATGCCCAATAGCTTTCTTTTTCATATTTAGCTCATAATAATTTGGCCATTTTTGACTAGCTAAATCTATATTATCACTATAATCAACTGGGATATCAATAATAACAGGACCTTCTTGCTCGAATCCTTGTTTTAAAACTTTTGCCAGTTCATCAGGAGAATTTACTCTTAAACCTGTAGCTCCGAAGCTTTCTGCATATTTAACAATATCGATTTGGCCGAAATCTACACAAGAATTACGGTTATATTTCATCACTTGTTGGAAGGAAACCATATCATATGTGCTATCATTCCATACTAAATGAACAATATTTGTTTTCATCCTAACAGCTGTTTCAAGTTCCATAGCAGAGAATAAAAATCCACCGTCACCGGATACAGAGACAATTTTCTCAGAAGGGTTTAAAATGGACGCTGCAATGGCCCAAGGAAGTGCTACACCAAGTGTTTGCATTCCGTTGCTAATTAATAGTTTGTTAGGTTCATATGCTCGAAAATGACGAGACATCCATATACCATGGGAACCGATATCACAAGTTACAGTGGTATTATCGTCAACCAGTTTACGCAACTCCTGTACAATATTTAGTGGATGTGAACGATCTGGAAGCTGTTTTGCAGGAAGTTCTTCTATTTTTTTTAGAAGATTTTTCAAATCGCCCAATGTCTCTTTTTTATCTTCGTTAAGAGTCAATTTAGCAGCATGAGATGTTATTTGATCGACTGTAGCAGCTATGTCTCCGATTAATTCAAGTTCTGGTTGATAAAAATGGTCAGCATCTGCTTGCATTTCATCTAAATGAATGATCGTTCTTTGACCATTTACATTCCAAAATTTCGGATCATATTCAATCGGATCATACCCAATAGAAAGAACAACATCTGCCTGTTCTATTAATAAATCTCCAGGTTGATTATGGAATAGACCGATACGTCCGAAATATTGTGGCTCCAGTTCTCTTGAAAGGGCGCCTGCTCCTTGAAATGTTTCTACAAATGGAATTCCAAGTTTGGCAAGAAGACGTCTAATGGATTGGACAGCTTTTGGTCTGCCACCTTTCATTCCAACAATGGCAACTGGAAGCTTAGCATTTTGAATTTTGGAAATAGCTGAGCTAATCATGCTATCCTGTGCCGCACCTAATGATGGGGAAGGCAGTGGTGCTATAGTATTCACAGATGCTTCTTGTGCCGTAACATCTTGTGGGAAACTAATAAATGCGGCTCCTGCTTGACCTGATTTGGCAGCTCGGAATGCATTTGTTAATGCTTCTGGTATATTATTTACGTCTTGAACTTCTACACTATATTTTGTAATGGATTTAAATAATAAAGCATTATCTAAAGATTGGTGTGTTCTTTTTAAACGATCAGCGCGAATAACATTTCCTGCTATCGCAACAACTGGATCACCTTCTGTATTGGCAGTTAATAAACCGGTTGCAAGGTTGGATGCACCAGGCCCTGAGGTAACGAGACATACTCCAGGTTTTCCAGTTAATCTCCCAACTGCGGCAGCCATAAATGCAGCATTTTGTTCATGTCTACATAAAACTAATTCTGGTCCTCTATCTTGTAATACGTCAAAAACTGCATCAATTTTTGCACCAGGGATTGCAAAAACATGTGTAACTCCCTGAGCAATTAATGTATCAACAATGAGCTCTGCTCCACGTTTGGTAATAATAGGTTCTTGTTGTGGTTTCATTTACTCTCCACTCCTTTAATAATAGAAATTCTTTATAGGAAGCTGAATTTCATGATATGATTTACTATACATTTCACAAAGTTTTTTTTCCAATATCAATTTAAGGTGTTTTTGATATGTTTTACGAATCAATGATAAAAGGATGGGATTTAATGGAGCTTAGACAATTGCAATATTTTATCACAGTAGCAGAGGAGCTTCATTTTGGGAAAGCAGCAATAAGATTAAATATGACACAACCGCCGCTTAGTCAACAAATAAAGCATTTGGAGGAAGAGCTTGGATTTCCTTTATTACATCGGTCTAATCGAGCGGTAGAATTAACAACGGCAGGAAATGTATTTTTAAATCAAGCACGTGCTGTACTTAATCAACTGGATAGAGCAGTTGAGCATGCACGTCATACTGCTAGAGGAGAGCTTGGAAAAATTGTAATTGGCTTTGTTGGAACAGCATCCTATGAAATTCTTCCACCTGCCATCAGCGAATTTAGAAGTATGTATCCTTCGGTTGATATAGAATTACGACAATTGTCGAAACCAGACCAAGTTAGAGCACTATTAGATGGAGACATTGATATTGGCTTTTTACATCCACCAGTAGAAAGCAATGAATTGATCTGTCGAAGCATTAAAAAAAGCAACTGTATTTTTGCCATTCCTAAAAATCATCCTTTAGCTGCTAAATCTACTGTTTCTATTAAAGATATCGCAAATGAGCCAATTATCTCTTTAGCGGAAGAAGCGTGGTCTACCTTATATATTAATTTTATTCGGTTATGTGAAAATCATGGATTTTCTCCGAATATTGTACAGGAATCTACTGAATATCAAATGGTCATTGGGTTAGTCACAGCAGGGATTGGCATTGCAGTTGTTCCTCATTCTGCAAAACGTCTTTTTAACTTGGATGTCGTATATAAAGCGATTGATCAAGATGATTTAGTTGCTGAATGGATTATTTCCTATAAAAGAGAAAATCAAAATCCTGCTTTATTCCATTTGGTTCATCATGTGCTGCAACGTAAGGAATCCTATTAAGTAGTCTAGTAAAATAAAGGATGCTTTAAGGTACTGTCCCAAATGATTTCCTATTTTAGGACAGTCTTTCTTAAAGAATGGAATATAACCTGTCAATTATATGGAAAGATATAATTTTAAACACAATACTGAATACTAGAACTAAATATTGTTACAATATAAAGGAAATGAATATTTGTAATGTGATGTGAAAGTATTGTAAATAATAATACTGTTTAAAAGAACCATTTTGGATGAGGATGGTGGAGGGATTATATTGAAAAATAAATATTGTTTAGCAGTTTTGTCACTTTTAAGTGTCTTTATTATCCCTACTTGTACTCTTGCAGAAAAAAACCGAGAGTTTTCTTTACAACCAGAGAAAAAAGTCAATATGTCTATAAAAAATATTCCAACCTTTTTCCCACGGCTACAAACATCTACGCTTTCCTTTTCCTACCCTGACGCGATTAGAGGAGTCTATGTAAATGGACATGCTGCTGGAAGTGAAAAATGGAATCAATTAATTAGCTTGTTTCATCACACTGATTTAAATGCAATGGTAATTGACTTTAAAGATGATAATGGGAACTTAACTTTTAGAACGTCAAAAGAGTCGCAATATTATTCTATCAGCAAACCTTATATACCAAATATGCCTGCACTTTTAAAAAAAATGGAACAAGAAAAAATTTATCCCATTGCTAGAGTAGTCGTATTCAAAGACACGCTATTAGCATCTGAAAAGCCTGAATGGTCATTTATGGACGGCAAGAATATATGGAAAAATGGCAGAAAGGAAGCTTTTGTTAATCCCTTTCAAAAAGAAGTTTGGGATTATAATGTAAATATTGCGATAGAAGCAGCGAAAATGGGGTTCGAGGAAATTCAATTTGATTATGTTCGTTTTCCTGAAGGATTCGAGTCGAAAGAGAAGCAGTTAAGGTATTCTAAAGGTGATTTTGCTAAAACAGATAGTAAGGAAGGGTCACAAAGAGTAAGGGCAGTATCTGATTTTGTAAAATATGCAAAAGAAAAATTAAGACCATATAATGTGAAGGTTTCAGTTGATATATTTGGATATACTGCAACGTTAAAGGAAGCACCAGGAATCGGACAGAACTTCTTAAAAATAAGCGAAAATGTGGATGTTATTTCATCAATGATTTACCCCAGTCACTGGAGTGCTTATTTCGGTTTGGAAAAACCAGATTTACAGCCATATCAACTTGTGGATGCATATAGTAAAGTAGAAAAAAGCAAGTTGGAAAAACTAAAAAAAGCACCAATTTCTAGACCATGGCTACAGGATTTTACGGCAGCATGGCTTGGAAAAGGAAATTTTCAGCAATATGGCAGTAAACAAATTGAAGATCAGATTAAGGCATTACAAGACAATGGAATTAACGAGTTTCTATTATGGAATGCAGGAACCAACTATACAAAAAATGTTGACTATACACCGTAAAAAACGATGAATTTTTCTGTTAAGATTATGTCAGAATCTAAAATGATAATAATAAGGGGCAAAATACAATGCATTGGTATGATAAATTAAATGATTATTTTCCTATAGAAGAGATGAAATCACAAGAGCATTTGGAAGCGCTATTAAAAGATTTCCCAGATACTTATCATAAAGATGAGGGAAAATATCATGTTTTGATGTATGTGGAATTAGATGACTTTATTTTTATTGACTATTTATATGTATCCAGTGAAGCAAGAGGAAAAGGAATTGGTCATACACTCCTTCAGAGATTAAAAGAAAAAGGTAAACCGATTTTATTAGAAGTAGAGCCGGTTGATTATAAAGATACCGATACACATAAAAGATTAAAGTTTTATCAAAGAGAAGAATTTCAGCATGCAAAAACAATAGGATATAGAAGAAGATCATTGGCAACAAATCAAGTTACTAAGATGGAGATTTTATATTGGGCGCCAAATCATGAAGGGGAAGACATGGTTTACGATGCTCTTGTAAAAACGTATAAAAAAATACATACATATAAAGATAAACAGTTTTATGGTCAATCGTATGAACCGGTTGAAGATGTAGTTCGAGAAAATAATCATGATGAAATAAAAGATATTTTTGATGAAATTTGACTAAACATGTAGATATATGAAAAATAGTATGTATGTTTCTATCTTATTTTCAATAAAAATGACTTAATTGAGAATAAAAAGTGGTTTAAAAAAATAGATAACGGGTAAATATACCCTATAACAGAAAAAACAGAAGAAAAATTAAGAATAAATGAAACCTTTTTGCTTTTCAATCGTCTATATTATTAACATGAAAAAAATAATAGAATTCTTAAAGGAATATAGGAGAATTCGGTAAAAAAAGGGGGAGAAAAAGGAAAAAATAAACTAAATTGCATGGGAAATCAGCATATTCTTCAAATGGAAACATTTTTTATGAACTGTGAATGATATTTTAAAAAACATATACCCAATTAATGATAAATAGTGTAT
>JBDNRM010000121.1:0-12886 GCA_047718615.1 Bacillus sp. (in: firmicutes)
TTTTTTTCTATCGTAAATTACTAAAAGAAAAACAATAGGTTTTTCAGTGGCCTCGGCCTTGCGCCGAGGAGGCTCATCGCACGCCCCACGGAAAGCGAGCATCCTGAAACGAGAATCTTGCCCCTATTTATAAGGAATAATGTTTGCAAAAAAACCAAAAGATTAATCAATTACCCTTTTCTCATTGCTCTAAACCAAGTTATGTCAATACATGAAGAGGAATTTATAACTGCGAAGTTTGAGTTAACTATATGAAAAAACATGAATAACCAGTATCGGCAAGTAACCATTTAAGTGCTAAATTAGAAAATGTTCGTCTTTACCTATTATCTATTTCGTTATGTCTCAGCCTCTTTTCACTTTCTTTTCCCTACTAATTTCCACTAATTAGTTAATATATTGAATATTCATGCAAAACAAGTTGTAATGTCCTAAAATTTTGTTGACTTGTCTTGGTGAAAATGATTATCATTGTTAGTAACAAATAGAGATAAAGTGGGGAAATGAAAATGAATTTAGCTTATAACAAAAAATGGTCTTATAGTTTGTTTCTATGTTTCATCCTAATCCTTTCTGCATGCGGAAAAACAGAAAATGATAATAATACTGCAGATAAAAAGCAAGAAACAGTAACGATTACCCATGAACTAGGTACAACAGAGGTTCCAGCAAATCCAAAAAGAGTCGTGACCTTAGAGCTTGGATTAACAGAAGCTGTTGCTGCTTTTGATGTGATTCCCGTTGGAGTGGCAGATGATGATAAGCCAGAACGAATCGCCAAAAATGTATACGAAAAAATAAAAGGTTATACATCTGTTGGAACACGAGCACAGCCAAATTTAGAAATAATTCGAACTCTAAATCCTGACTTAATTATTGCAGATAAAGGTAGACATGAAAGTATTTATAAAGAATTATCAGATATAGCTCCAACTGTTGCATTTAACGATGATACCGCCGATTATCACACTGTGTTGGAAAATACAAAGTCCATCGCAAAAGCACTTGGAAAAGAAAAAGAAGGACAAGCCTTCATTCAAGAACATGAAAATACGGTTCAGAAACTAAAAGAAGAACTCAAGTCAGCCGATCAAAAGGTACTAATTGCTGGCTACGGCGAGGGAAATATTTTTGATGTACAATCAAGTTCATTTTTCACACCAAGCTTTTTAACTTCTATTGGTGTTCCATATGCGCTAGTTGATGAAAAAGAAACTTCTAATGAGATGACGATTGAACAATTATTAAAAATTAATCCTGCCATCTTAATTGTTTCTATAAATGAAGAGGAACCTTCTGTTAAAGAAACACTAAAAAATGATAAATTATGGAATAAACTAGAAGCCGTAAAAACTGGAAAAGTGTATGAAGTGAATCAAAATGATTGGTCAAGAAGGCGCAGTCTTAGTGCCATTAATGATAGAATACAAGAATTCGAGGAAATTTTTGTCCATAATGAGTAAGGGATATTCGCTTCATCCTTTTTATTTGAGGTGTATCAATTGCAAAATGTAAAAAATAATACTATTTTTATCACTTTTATTGGTTTCATTATTTTAGTAGCTGCCTCCTATTTTTCATTAAAAATAGGAGCTTATCACTTTACCGTTCATTCGATTATTCACTATCTATTTTCACCAGATCAATCCGAACTATCTATTATCTTGCATGATATTCGGCTGCCTAGGTTACTAATAACTATACTAGTTGGAGCAAGTTTAGCTGTTGCTGGAGCCATGATGCAAGGAATGACAAGAAATCCGTTAGCTTCTCCCAGTGTGTTAGGTGTTAATGCTGGAGCATCCTTTGTTGTTGTATTAATGACCGTCTTATTTCCTGCTGTCACTGGGTACTTGCTGATAGGAAGTGGCTTTTTAGGTGGTTTAATTTCGGCATCTTTAATCTTTATGATGAGCTTTGTCTTTAAGGGCGGCTCCATAGAAGTAAAAATTGCCTTAGTGGGGATTGCCATTCAAGCACTATTTTCATCTGCAACCCAATCCTTATTACTATTTAATGAAGATTCGATAAATAAAATACTAATTTGGCTTGCAGGCATGCTTGCAGGAACTACTTGGGATGATGTGCGCTTGCTGTTTCCAATCAGTGTCACTGCCTTAATTGCGAGCTTTCTATTAGCGAATTCTCTATCTATACTAGCATTAGGAGATGATGTTGCAAAAGGTCTTGGGCAACGTACTATTTTAGTAAAAGTACTTGTAACTTTTCTGGTTGTGCTATTGGCAGGATCTACCGTGGCAACAGTCGGACCAATTGGATTTATCGGCTTAATTGTTCCACATTTAGTTCGTTTTTTAGTCGGCATCGATTATCGAAAAATATTGCCTCTTAGCGCTTTATTCGGTGCAAACCTTCTTTTGATAGCAGATGTGCTTTCCCGATTTATTTCTTTTCCATCAGAAACACCTGTAGGAATAGTTACGGCGTTAATTGGTACACCTTACTTCATTTATTTAGCTAGAAAAAATAAAGGAAAAAATGTCTAATGCAGAATTTATTAAAAACCCTTCATCCTATTGTTATTATTGCCTTTTTATCTATACTGCTCTTAATGATTGCTGTTGTCAATATTGGATTAGGCGCTGTTCCTATAAGCCCTGCATCTGTTTTACATGCCTTTTTAGGAATAGGCAATGATAATGAATCTTATATTATCTTCCACTATCGAATGCCAAGAATTGTGCTTGCTTTATTTGTTGGCGGTGCTTTGGCCATTGCAGGAGCAATTGCTCAATCGGTGCTGCATAATCCGCTTGCTGCCCCCGATACATTAGGAATATCTGGAGGAGCAAGTATTGGAGCTGTCAGCCTTTTTCTGCTTTTCCCAAATTTAAATATTGCCTATACTGGAATAGCTGCCTTTGCTGGGGGGACAATAGCTGCTTTTGCTGTTTATATCATTTCTTACAAAAATGGATTGGATTTAACAAGGCTTGCCCTTGTCGGCGTTTCCATAAGTGCTTTTTGCAGCGCAGCAGTTCAGTTAAGTTTATTATCCATCGAATCAAATGTGCAAAGTTCCCTTTTATGGCTTAATGGTAGTTTATTTGGGCGTACATGGGAACAAGTACTATTCATTATGCCTTGGGTTATTATTTTAGGACTATTTGTATTTTTCCTATCGCGTTCCCTTGATTTGCTGCTCCTTGGAGACCAAACTGCAGTTGGACTTGGATTAAGAATAGAAAGACTTAAGGTGCTTTTGCTTCTTTCCGCTGTTCTACTTACAGGTGCAAGTACAGCAGCTGCTGGTATGGTTGGATTTGTCGGATTAATTGGCCCCCATATTGCACGGCAACTTGTTGGTTCTAGGCATCTTTATACTATTCCGACATCTTTTCTAATAGGTGCTTTCATTTTATTAATTGCAGATTCAATCGGGCGTGGAGTGCTTCCTCCAATTGAAATACCTGCAGGGTTAATTACATCAATGATCGGTGCCCCATACTTTTTATATTTAATGTGGCGTCACTCTAAAAAAATATAATAAATATCACTAGCTGTTCTTTGAATTTAATTAAATAAGTCTATCTTAAATCCTTTTTCCTATTAAACACTTATGGAAAAAGGATTTTTTATTATAGGATACCCTGAAAAGAGGGTTGCTCTCTCCATTAGTCAGCAGTCAGAATACACTTCCCTTTCCCACAGGAGTCTTCGTGTATTCCACCTGCTCTATGCTTCAAACCTAGGTCATAAAATAAACTAGAAGGCTGCTTAAAATAATACTTATTTTTGTCTATTATGTATCAAATGAGAAAAGCTTTTAGACATTAGGATTATTTATGTCTTATACTAGAAGTTACTATACTTATCGAAATACCTATGAAGATGAAAGAGGAAAATAATCATGATGAAAGTTACAATGGCAGATGTCGCAAAAGTTGCAGGAGTATCCAAAAGCACGGTTTCCCAATATATTAATAATCGGTACGAATATATGGGCGAAGATACAAGAATCAAAATTAAAGAAGCCATCGAAAAGTTAGGCTATCATCCTAATTATATTGCCAAAAGTTTAAAACAAAAAAGAACCTCTATGATTGGGATCATTGTTGCCGATATTATTCATCGCTTTTCGACCGAGGTGAGCCGATCCATAGAAGATTTTTGTTATGAAAATGATATTCAAGCTATCATATGCAATGCTGATAACAATCCAGAAAAAGAAAAAAGATATATAGAGATGCTCCATGCAAAACAAGTAGATGGGCTAATTATTTTTCCAACGGGGCAAAATTTTGATTTGTACAAAAGAATGGTAGAGGAAAAATATCCTGTTGTATTTATGGACAGAGATATTCCACATTTAAATGCTCATTTTGTGCTGGCAAATAATATACAAGCAAGTTATGAGGCAACTTCCCATTTTATTCAAAATGGACACGAACATATTGCTATTGCGACACAGCCTTTAACCATTTCATCAAGAAAAGAAAGAGTAGCAGGATACAAAAATGCTCTTCAAGCCCACCAATTTCAACTGCCTTCTGGCTATATAATTAATGCCGATATACCAGAATTAAAAACAAGACTACATGAATTATTTCAACAGGTAAATCCACCAACAGCCATTTTAGCTGGAAATGAGCTTGTTTTTTTAGAAACTCTAGCTTATTTACAAGAACATACACTTCATATTCCACAAGATGTATCACTGATTGTATTTGATAATATCCCATTTGCCCATCTGTCGAATCCACCTATAACTATTATTGCCCAGCCAGCATTTGAAATGGGAGCAAAAGCGGCGGAATTATTATTAAAGCAAATTAACAAAGAAAGCCCTACTGTTGAAAAAATTTATTATCCATGTAAACTAGTTGTTCGAACATCCTCTATTCAAGATCTTACTGAATAGGCAACAAGCCTTTCTATCCTATTCATTTCGTAAAAAGCCTTTTGACCATGTTCTCTTCAAAAAGGCTTTTTACTTTTGCCAATCGCGTACATAAACTAAATTTGATTCACAAAATATCTTCTCTCGTTCACTTAGAAGAAAGGTTATTTTCCTTCAAAAAATTAAGTCTATTAGAAAGCTTGGGTATATATAAAGCTAATAAAATAGATCGAAACAAACTAAACGTAATAAAGGCAAGCCATAGACCATGATTTCCCCAAAATTGCGTAGCAGGGAAAAATACGGCTAAAAAGATCAGAATGGAACCAATCATGCTATTTCTTACTAAACCGGCTTCCGTTGCCCCAGTAAAGACGCCATAAAGAACGAGACCTACACATGCACATAGAGGGAAAAGCACTAGCCACCATTCATATTCATGAACTAACAGAATCACTTCATCTACTACAGAAAAAATAGGTATGATTGCATTACTGAACATCGCAAATAAGAGGGCTATAGCAGCAGAAAAAAGAAATGACCATTGAAAGGATTTTTTCACTGTATCTTTATAAAGGTCCTTATTTTGCTCTCCAATTGCTTTTCCAGTTAATATACTCGAAGCATTTGCCAAACCATCATAAAAATAGGCCATCATATAATGAATTTGAATCAAAATAGCATTGGCAGCCAATACCAATTCCCCATATGAAGCACCTTTTGCTGTAAAAATATTAAATACAACTAAAAGGCAAATAGTCCGAATAAATAAATCCCTGTTCACAATAAACATTTTCTTTAATGGTTCCCGATCAGATAAATGGAATAATAGCTCTTTCCATGAAAAAAAGAATCGAGATTTATGATGTTTAACTAAAATAAAAACACCTATGCCAAATGCAATTATTTCCGCCGAAAGTGTTGCAAAGGCCACTCCAGCTGCATTCAAATGAAACACTAAAACAAGCAAAAGCGCCATAATGATATTAAAAATATTCATTGCTAATTGAATAATAACAGTCTCTTTTATTTGCGCCATTCCTAACAGCCAGCCAAGCACCACATAATTCATTAAGGCAAATGGCGCTCCCCATATTCTAATATGATAATATATCGTACAGATATCTTTTACTTGTCCATCCACCCCAAGAAAATGCAGGGAAACTTGCAGCAGTGGCTTTTGTACAAGGATAAAAAACAGTCCAATCAGTATGGCTAAACAAAGGGGGCGAATAAATGCCATTGTACTTTTCAGTTCATCTTTTGCTCCATACGCCTGTGCAGCAAATCCTGATGTACTGACACGAAGAAACCCAAATAGCCAATACATAGTATTAAAAATTACCGTTCCTACGGCTACTCCCCCTATATAAGCTGGGTTTGGCAACTGACCGACAACTGCCGTGTCCACTGCACCTAGCAACGGAACGGTAATAGTAGCAAAAATAAGAGGTAATGCTAAAGATAAATAATAACGATGTGTCACTTTTTCACCTAGCTTTCAACGACTTGCATCATTTTTTTCGATCAATTAACTATATCAATAATAGCAGATTTCTGCTATTTCTCCTTTTAAAAAAAGCCCGCCATCTTTTATAATTTGGCGAGAGGCTCATTTTCACTATTTATTGCCTTTGTATACCTTGGATTTACTTTTAATTTTTAACCGTAAATAAAAGAACGACTGCAATCATTAGTACAACCGCTAAATAAACGTAATCTTGTTTAGAAACAATGGGGGAGCGATAATAGGTTCGATCTCTAGTTCCTGTAAAACCTCTAGCCTCCATTGCAATAGCCATACGTTCTGATCTTCTAATTGCCTGCGTTAATAATGGAACGGCATACCGTCTAAATGCCCTCCAGCTTCCTGTATATTTATAGCCTCTAATTCGATGAGCTTCCTTGATTTGAGCCAACTCCTCTTGAAACATTGGAATACAGCGAAATCCTGCTAAAAAACCATATGCCCACTTCGGAGAAAGTTTGCACTGCTGGATAAGACTCATAATAAATAAATTTAAATCAGTTGTCGAAGTATATAATAAGCCAATTGTGACAAACCCCAGCATACGTAATGAGATGGTTAACCCGTTTCGTAAACTTTCTTCTGTTATACGAAACCATGCCCATTCCATTATGACATGCTCCCCTATCCCAAATGCTGCCCTCATCCAAAAAACAAAAATAAATAAGAATAAATATGGAAGTAATACTTTTACTAAAAAGGGTAATTTCCATCCACCAATGCTAATCCCCATAATAAGTACAAAAATCCACACAGCTAGTGTAGTTAGTGGATTTGTGACCGCCATCAATAAAAACATAAGGAGTAAATGGGTAATTAACTTTATTGTTGGATTAATGGACGAGAGAAAAGAATGATTGCTTGTCAATATGTCCCTTCTCCTTTCTTTCCTCTATAAACTTGTAATGCAGAGGCGGAAGTATACTGGCATCTTTAAAAGAATGGATATTCTGGAAAAATAAATAGGGATTACCATTAAATGAGATTCCTCCATTTTCAAATAAGAGGACTCGATCTGAATAAGAATCAACTACATCCATATCATGTGTCACCATCACAATTGTTGTTCCTTCTTCTTGCCTTCTTTTTAGCAGATTAAGCAATTGTTTGGCTGATTTTCTATCCTGTCCAAAGGTTGGTTCATCTAATAAGAGAATATCTTGCTCTAACAGAAGCATCGTAGCAACGCTCAACCGCCTTTTTTGCCCGAAGCTTAAAGTAAATGGGTGAAAATCACCATGATTTTCTAAGCCAAACTCTTTTAATAGATGCATTGTTTTTGTAGTGATTTCTTCTTCATCCCAGTTTTGCTGTCTTCCAGAAAAAGCAACTTCTTCAAATACTGTCTGATTAATAAATTGCAATTCAGGATTTTGGAAAACAAAGCCAAGCATTCTATAAAGCTCCTTATCGGACCAACGTCTTAAATCTTTGCCTTTTACTTTAATTTCTCCATTTTTTCTTTTTATTAGATTAGCAACAGCCTTCATAAAAGTGCTTTTTCCACAGCCATTTTTTCCTACAATACAAACCCATTCTCCTTTATGAATAGCTGTATTTATATTTGTAAGCACCGGTTTTTTTCCGTAATAAATAGATGTATTGTTTATGTCTAAAATAGAAGGTAATTCTTCTTTTTTTTCCATTGATTTTTTGTACATTTTTTTAAATTGTTCCACGAGCTTTTTTGCTGCAGGATGTTTAATATCCTGGATAATATCTTCCCACTTATATGGAAAAATTTTCGGTTTCCATATGCCGGCTTCATCCATTTGACATTCAAATTTCGCAAGAATTTCTTCTGGTCTTCCTTCCGCAATAATGTGTCCATTATGATTCAGCAGAATAACACGATCCATCCATTCGATGCAGCCGTCAAGTACATGCTCGACAAAAATCATCGTTTGCTTTGTTTTTTCTGCTGTTTCTTTCAGAAGTGTAAAAATTTGCTGTCGACTTAATGGGTCGAGCTGTGCTGTAGGCTCGTCAAAAAACAAAACATCTGGCTCTAGCGCCAATAAACAAGCTAAAGCCAAACGTTGCTTCATACCGCCAGATAAAGTGGAGATAAGTGTTTCCGGGTCAATTTTTAACCCGACAATCTCTAGCACATGATGAATGATAGCATCCATTTTTTCTTTTGGAATTTTTCTATTTTCTAAGCTAAACGCAATTTCTTCATTTACACGGAGCATACAAAATTGTGCATCTGGATCTTGGAACATAACTCCGATGTTTTTTTTTCTTGTCACTTCGCCGCTTACCTCTGCCTCTATATGCTCCGGAATAATACCGGCAAGAACAGAGAGTAAAGTTGATTTTCCACTTCCACTTGGACCTAGAATTAGTACTTTCTCTCCTTCTTGAAAAGAAACAGTGATGTTTGTTAACACGTTCTCTTGTTGATTAAAAAATCGTACAGAGAGCTGTTTACATCCTAACAACGAAGTCATTTTTATCATCCTTTTTCCTATGCTGTTGTTTAATAGCATATTGGTCCAATGCACCTGTCAACGCCAAAATATCGACAATTGCTTTTCCTAATAATCCACCTAGCAGCATACCGCTTATCATTCGAATGACAAGTGTAGCAATTAAAATCCCTGTTGTATAATAGTTAAATCCGTATGCTATTACTGCATAAATCATGCTGACAGCACCTGCAAATGCACCAGAAAGCATCAGAACAAGTACGTTGTATTTTTTATAGCGGAAAAGGGCAAAAGCGATTTCTGATCCTATTCCTTGAAAAATACCAATTAATAATGCCGACAAACCAAAATGACTGCCTGTTAAAAGTTCAACCGCTGCAGCAGCTACTTCCGCAATAAGAGCAGCACCAGGCTTTCGAATGATATAGGCCACAATCGGACTGGCAATTACCCATATTCCAAACATAAACTCAGCACCGACCGGCCCAACAATCGCCGAGATAGGGAGCCATAACGTCGACCAACCTAAATATAAAACCCCGCAGGCAACAGATAATACTACTAATAAAACAACCTCTTTTATTTTCCAATTCATGCGTTGACAACCCCCATTTTTACTGGCCACTCTTCCAATGTATAAGCCATATCCCAAAATTTATATTCAAGCTGACAGCTTAATAGAAAGTACTCTTTTAACTTTTCTTTTTGCTTTTCCGTAGCGTGTTCCACCAATTCATCTAAACGCGCACAGAACTTATTTGTAATGGTATCCATGCTATCCTTTCGGCCTCCATAAAAATGGATCCAATCATAAAAAGGATGTGTTGGATCTGGATCCACTTCCTTCAGCAGTTTCTTTCCAATTTCTAAATACGTCCAAGGGCATGGCAATAAAACAGCTAGAATCTCAGCAATGGAACCATGCTGCGCAACCGTAAGCATATGACGAATATAATGATGAGAAGATGGTGATAACGGAAATCCTTGCAAATCTTCATACTCAACTCCAGCTACTTGGCAAAAGTTATTATGTGGATGAACCTCACTTTTTAAAATAAAAGCAATTTGTTCATTAAACAGTTCCATATCTTCTCTGTTGTCACATTTAGAGATAGCAGTTCCATAAATTCGGATAAAAGAATTTAAGTATTCAAAATCTTGTTTTACATAGTGAATAAGCTGCTCCGCTTTTAATTCTCCTTTACCGATGCCTTGAACAAACGGATGTTCAAATATCGCGTTAAAAATACTGTCTGCTTCTTGACGCAATTGTTGTGAAAATTTCAATGTTTTTCCTCCTTTTTTTGGGGAATAGGAAAACAGGATGGCAAGAAAAAGGATTTTCTATCGTTTCTTATGAAAAAAGAGACGAAATATTTTCCAACAAAAAAAGCCACCCCGAATAATGGAGTGGCTTTGTATAAGGATAAGTAAGTGGATACTTAAATTACACGCCGACTCCACTTTCCTACGCTAGTATGAACTAGATCAGGTTCAAAGGGTCCAAAAAAATTGTCTCAGCCAAATGGCTCCCCTAGTGGATTCTTTATTTAATTAGTTTTACTTTAACTAATTTATTTCTTATATGTCAACCAAATTATTTCATTAATTAGAAAAAAATAATATATGAAAGAAGAAGTAGTTACGATTATCTACTAAAAACAGCATCCATTTTCCTATTTTTACTGACAGTAGAATAAATGGCAAAGTCATGAAGATACTACTATCGATGATTGTAAGTTCACTTTTTTATCTTTGTTACAAAAATGTGAACAAAATCGTTTAGGGAAAGCGTTTTATTTGATCAATTCACAAAATAGACACAAAAAATGTGATGCATTTCACAATATGAGTATTATAATTACATTATCAAAGTAATTACAGATACTTTCAAGGGAGATGAATTCAACATGACTGTTTGGAATCAAATATATGATCCTTTAGATAATTTATGGATCTCCGCAGTTGTAGCAGCAATTCCAATTATTTTCTTTATTTTAATGATGACCGTATTTAAAGTAAAAGGTTATCTAGCAGGATTATATAGCATTATTGTAGCAGGGCTTGTTGCAGTATTCGTTTATAAAATGCCAGCTATCTTTGTTTTAATGTCAGCAGTTTATGGAGCATTGGCTGGTATCTGGCCAGTAGCATCAATCGTTTTTGCCGCTATTTTTCTTTATAAAATAACAGTGAAGACAGGCAAATTTGCTATTATAGAAAATAGTATTTCCTTTATAACACCAGATCAACGTTTACAAGTGCTTATTGTAGCATTTTCATTTGGAGCATTTTTAGAGGGAGCTGCAGGATTTGGAGCACCTGTTGCAATAACAGCAGCCATTTTAGTCGGACTTGGATTTAGTCCAGTTTATGCAGCAAGCTTATGTTTAATCGCCAACATTGCTGGTGGAGCATATGGGGCAATGGGGATTCCTGTAACAGTTCCTGCCATTCTTACTGGATTGGACGGATTAGTTGTTGGTAGATACACCGCTCTTATTATTCCTTTTATCAGTATATTTATTGCCTTTTTATTAATTTTTATTATTGATGGTTTTAAAGGTATTCGACAAACATTTCCAGCTATTTTAGTAAGCGGCATCTCTTTCGCTGCCACTCAAGCAATTGTACTTTATTTTATTGGAGCTGAGTTAGCGAATATATTTGCAGCAATTGTTAGTATCGTTGCACTAGCCCTTTTCTTACAAGTTTGGAAGCCAAAAGAAACATTCCGTATCAATAAAGAGAAAAAAGTTGAAAGTACTAACACTTACTCACTTGGATCAATTGCTTTTGCATGGATGCCATTTATCTTTTTAACTGTTATTGTTACATTATTTAACTTATCTTTTTTCAAAAACTTATTTATTGCAGGTGGACCATTGGAAAAATTAGTTTTCCTTCTTCCAATTCCATTTTTAAATAATAATGTAATCAAATTGTCACCAATAGTACCAGAAGCAACACCATACGCAGCAGTATTTAAATTAGATTTATTTTCATCTACTACCACAGCTATTGTTATTACAGTAATTGTTGCAAGCATCTTATTCCGATGCAGTGGTAAACTTTTGGCTGAAACAGCTAAAGAAACAACAAAAGAACTATTAACACCCGTATTGACTATTTGTAGTGTACTTGCATTTGCATATATTTGTACTTACTCAGGCATGTCATCTACACTTGGTTTAGCATTTGCTTCAACTGGTGCTATATTCCCGTTATTTTCACCAGTTCTAGGTTGGTTAGGCGTATTCTTAACTGGTTCCGTTGTAAACAGTGGTTCCTTATTCGCTCCACTTCAATCTGTTACAGCTACTCAAATTGGAGCAGCACCTGAAACAATGGTAGCTATTAATGTGATAGGTGGTACAATGGCTAAAATGATTTCACCACAATCAATCGCTGTAGCTGCAGCTGCAGTTGGCTTAGCAGGAAAAGAAAGTGAGCTATTTAAAGTAACTATTAAATATAGCGTTTGTTTACTTGTAATTGTTGGATTAGTAAGTTGGTTATTATTCTAAAATAGAATTATTAAAAGGAGAGATTTATTATGACAAAACAAAATATTAATCGTGTTGTATTAATTGGTACAGGAGCAGTTGGTTGTAGCTTTGCTTATTCTTTCATTAACCAAGGTGTAGCAGAAGAATTAGTTCTAATTGACGTAAATGAAAAAAGAGCAGAAGGGGAAGCAATGGACCTTAACCATGGTATGCCATTCGCTCCATCACCAGTAAAAGTATGGAATGGAAAATACGAAGATTGCGGACTTGCTGATTTAGTAGTTATTACTGCTGGATTACCACAAAAACCAGGTGAAACTCGTTTAGATCTAGTGGCAAAAAACACAGCAATCTTCAAACAAATCATTAAAAGTGTTATGGACAGTGGTTTTGATGGCATTTTCTTAATCGCTACAAACCCAGTAGATATTCTTACTTATGTAACTTGGAAAGAATCTGGTTTACCGAAAGAAAGAGTAATCGGTTCTGGAACTACTTTAGATAGTGCTCGTTTCCGTTATATGCTTGGTGAATACTTTAATGTGGATACTAGAAA
>JBDNRM010000122.1:0-12880 GCA_047718615.1 Bacillus sp. (in: firmicutes)
TAAGTTACTTTAACATCTTTCACATTTTTTTATCAAAGTTTACTCCTCGGAGCTGGTTAGAAACGGTTCCTGTTGACACACATACTTGGGCAATATTCCCAAACGAGGGACCCTTCCCTTCTATGTTACAAGAAACAATGGCAAATATTTATTCAGAATGGCTTCCTTCTTCCAATTATGAAGTAATAAATGCCCCTACGTTTTCCTTTACTAAAATGGATAAAAACAAAAAAGATTACGCTTATAGTGAAGTTTGGATTGCTGTTCAGAAAAGATAAAGGAACACGAACAATCAGTGGGAGGTTTTCTTCTCTACTGATTGTTCGTTAAGCCTATATGGCATCTCCCGCCAACTTCCCCACTTTAAGATGATGCTTCCATTCCCATTCAAATCCAAAAGTTCGAACCCATCTATAGCCAAAATATGATAAAATCTCACTATACCTTTCTATTGATTAAAAAAGGAGTCATTATGATTAATAAACATATTCAAGAGGCTATTACATTTACAAAAGTAAAAAAATTTTATGTGGAAAAAGAGGAAGTTCACACCATTTTAAAGGAAGTATCTGGGGTAATTAAAAAAGGTTCTTTTGTCATGATTGTTGGTCCTTCAGGTTCTGGAAAAAGCACGCTACTTTCTATGTGTAACCTGCTTCATACACCTGATGAAGGAGAAATAAACGTATTCGGAAAAGAGATTAAAAAGTGGAATATTTCGGCATTGCGAAAAAGAGTAGGAATTGCCTTTCTTTCAATCAGCCCCACTACTAGACGGGACTGTTCGTGATAATATGTTAATCGTCCAAAAATTACATAACAACCAGCATCTTTCACCTGAACAGCTTTGCTCCTTAACTGGGCTATCAAGCGATTTATTAGACCGAGATGCCAAAGATTTATCAGGTGGGCAAAAACAAAAGCTTTCCTTAGCTCGTACATTATCCAATGCTTCTGATATTTTACTTCTAGATGAAATTACATCTGCATTAGACCTTGCTTCTACTCATGAAGTAGAGCAGCTTATTGTTCAGTTAAATAAAGAGCAACACAAAACGATTATTTGGGTTACTCATAACCTCGAGCAAGCAAAACGATTAGCAGATGAAGTATGGCTGATAGTAGATGGAAAACTTATTGAAAGTGCTGATACTGTTTCGTTTTTTACAGCTCCGAAGCAAAAGGAAACACTTGCCTTCCTACAAGGAGCACTTGTATGAGCAATATTTCTTTATTATTTACCATTATTTTTGTGTTTATTGCCTTATTTTTTTCTAAATCATTCAAGCTCGAAATCGGAAAGGATATTGTTATTGCCAGTGTTCGAGCAGTCATACAGTTATTCCTCATTGGCTATGTATTATCGCTTATTTTCGAAAAAAACAGCCCTTTTTTCATTATCTTAATTCTTCTTTGTATGTTAACCGTTGCTGCTCAAAATGTGGTTAAAAAGAAGCAACAAGCATTTCAAACATTTTGGAGAGTGTTTATTACTCTAGCAATCGTTGAAGCTATTACACAAGGAATTCTTTTAACTATTCACATCATCCCTCCAACAGCTAGATACATTATTCCAGTCAGCGGAATGATAATAGGAAATTCAATGGTTATTTCTAGTTTATTTTTAAACAGGCTGCATGCGGAGGTAGATAGTCGAAGAGAAGAAATTCAATTAATACTTGCACTAGGTGGCACGCCAAAGCAAGCTATTCATTCCATTTTAAAGTCAGCCATCAAGGCTAGTATGATTCCAACACTTGAAAGTCAAAAAACAATCGGTCTTGTTCAACTTCCTGGCATGATGACTGGTCAAATTATTGGCGGCGCAAGTCCGATAGAGGCAGTTAAATTCCAGCTGCTCATCACCTTTGCCATGATGGCTTCTGCAACACTCACTTGCTTTACTTTAAGCAGACTTATATATCCAACTTTCTTTAATTCCTATCAACAGCTAGTTAAAAGATAAACCTACTGCCACCATTCGTATTTTGCCGAAAAATCATGACAAACTTCGGGTGGTGACAGTGGATTTTGCTCTTTTAAGTACTTGCCTAATAGCACAGCATCTCCACCGGTTAATCCAGTTATTGATTTCCCCTGCTCTATTAACCCTCTATTTACAGCTTGTTCCATCACTTGTAAATTCTTTTCCATTGCTAACATTATATCTTCTTTGTTTTTTCCTGTTAAATTATTCTCGGATTCTATCATTACTTCTGAAATAGATTGGTTACGTTCCATACAAAGTGCAATCAGTTCTCCTACTGTTCTAAAACTCATATTCTTTTCATCACCCTTATTTCATCCGTTATTTATCCCACTCTTAACGGGCAGACCCAATGTCATCCTTTGTAGTTCCGCTCTTTTCCAACAAATTAATGGGAAATCCGATCAACATGAGCCAAATGTTTTTTACCTGTAGCAACTACTAACATTGCGAATAAAACAAAGATGGCTCCTGTTATAAATGGAATATGCGGAGAATATGTTTCTGCCAATTTATTAGCTAGCCAGGGACCAATTGCTCCTCCTATAAAACGAACAAAGCTGTATGCAGCAGATGCGGTTGCTCGTTCAACGGGAGCTACTTCCATAACAGCTGTTGTAATTAACGTATTATTTGTACCTAAAAACAAACCTGCAGCGATAACAGAGATGATAATTACTTCTTTGCTTTCCGTCCATATTCCCATTGTTAATAAAGTCAGGGCAAATAGCACAAGCATTACACACATCGATTTGATAGTACCAAAGCTATCTTGAAGTCTTGGCGCAATAAAAACAGAGGTAATAGCTAGGCATAAGCCCCACCCTAAAAATACAAATCCCAGCCCATGTTCATTTAATCCCATTACAAATGGGGAATACGCCATTAAGGTGAAGAAACCGATATTATATAAAAAGGCAGTTAACCCTAACCGAAATAATCCAGGAAATTTCAGTGCTTTAATCGGATCCAATAAAGAGCTTTTTACCTTTGGTTTTGGCAGCTTCGGCATTTTTATCAATAAAGCGAAAAAAGCAACCATCATGAGAATGCTAACACCAAAAAAAGGACCTCTCCATGAAATAGATCCTAACTCTCCTCCAAGAAGTGGACCAACTGAGATGCCTAAACCTATCGCTGCTTCATATAAGATAATGGCTTTTGCTGTTCCGCCTATTGATAAGCCAACGATAGCCGATAAGGCCGTTGCAATAAATAAAGCATTGCCTAATCCCCAGCCGCCACGAAATCCGACAATTTGCCAAATTCCATTAGAGGATCCTGCAAAAGCAGCAAATATTATTGTAAATAAAATACCCGTCAACAGTGTCCATTTTATTCCAATCCTACTGGAGACTACACCAGTTATAAGCATAGCAAGACCAGTAATTAAATTATAGCTGGAAAATAATAAGGAAACTTGACTCGGTGTTGCATCAAGCTTTGCAGCTATCGCCGGCAAAATAGGATCCACCAATCCTAATCCCATAAACGATATAATCGCTGCAAAAAAAATAACCCAAACAACCAGTGGCTGTTTAGCTGATTTATGTTGAGAATGTATTGTGTTTGTAGACATATTGAAAAAGCCTCCTTGCTTTTATCATCATTCTTTAAAAAACGTTCTTGTTTTATTATAGAAATAAATAACGTTTACGTCAACGTTAACTTTTGGATATTAGAAAAAACATGATGTATAAACAAGCACATTCTGTTTCTTCATAATTTTTGTTCACAGTACCTTTTCCCGTTGACTTGCTCTTTTAGCCTGCTTATGACAAAGTTATAGTATAAACGCATGTGTACAATTATGTTTTATTTTTTTAATGGAGATTTATTCAGCTGCTTCCATTATTTTTTATTTAACTTAAAGGAGCATCATAAAATGAAGGAACTAAAAATTGATGATGTCGCAAAAAAAAGTGGTCTTACGAAGCGGGCAATTCGTTACTATGAACAAATAGGGCTGCTTCCTTCACCGCCAAGAAGTGATGGCGGCATTCGCCTCTATTCCGAGGAGCATGTTGCATTTTTAGAAAAAATTACAAATGCAAAAGAAGTATTAGGTTTTTCTTTGCAGGAATTACAAGAATATATCGCCTTAACCGATGCATTAGAAATGCAAAAATCCGATTATCGACAGTTCAAAGGAACAAGCCTACAAAAGGAAAAACTTAAAAAAATTCTAGCAACAACTCTTGAGCAATTGAAATTAATTGCCCAAAAGAAGGAGAATATTTCAAAAGTGGAAAATGACTTGCTTTCGTTAAAAGAGCGGGCGGAAGCAGCACTGCAAAAGTATCCGGATAATCGTTGAATTCTACTGTCTATTTAGATAAGCAAGCGGGTAAAAAAATGAGTAATCAAAATCCTCGCTGAAGGATGATACTAGGTCACAGTGACGACTCGCCTTTTCAGGGGTCAGACCCCATAGCCTAGACCCCATAGCCTTTCTACACCATTACCTTCAACGAGTATCCCGTCACTTGGTTGATGGAATTATTCACAATTTCAATCTCCTTTTCACTAGGCATCGTAGCAGCAACTTTTACCGCTACTTGTGCGACCTCTATATGAATGGATGGATTCTTTTTCAGCTGCCAGTTAGGTGGAATCGATTGACTAACAAATTGAATAATTTCGTTTTGTTTTGGATTTTTGGCATAGGTTACTGGCATGCCAATTCGATAAGATAGTTCTTCTAAATCTCTCTCATGCATTTTCGCCACTTCAGGTGAGATAAAATGAATTTCCATAACCTCTTGCTTTAAACTATATTTATAAACAGTAATTTCACGATCTTGCGCCCATTTTTTTGCTTCTTCGATTGCTTGGTTATTTTCCATACGATTTGATTTCGTTAGTGATTGAAAAACGGTCTTTTCTTGAATTGGTTGTGAACTTGCTGCGCCATCTTCTAAAAAGATTAACCGGAATCCTGTCTCGCAAAAAAACTGTTCGATTATAGCTGGTGCACCTACTGGTTTAGATAATGGTACAGCTATTTGGCGATCTGTTAAATAGATGGATAAGGCTCCATTTAAGCTCCCCACTAATTCAGATACTTTGCTTTGCAAAAGATCTTGGCGTACGGAATCAGAAAATGTTGTGACCCAACCGGTTTTCTCCATAATAGTGTCTGCAATCAACTTTCGTTCTTCTTCAGAAACAGCATCAGGAAAATCAAAATAGATGGTTAATCTTTGAACGCGAGTACCTAGGTTATCAACACCACATCGCATAAAGCGAGGATGCTCCTTTAGCATTTCCCGAACGAAATCCATTGCCTTTGCTGGATTCACCAGAATTCCTTGAATAGGCAGCTCCCATTTCTTCAATTGCTGTTTCACTTTATCATCAAGTGTATAATATACCTTTCCCTCTCCCTCTCTTCGCTTGTTTTCATCTGGTACTGCATAAAGAGCAAGACACACTGCCAGCTGTTGTTGAACCGAATCCACTTGCAAGTACTGGTAGATGTCTGGTAGAGCAACTGGTTGATTA
The DNA here is from genome assembly GCA_047718615.1 of Bacillus sp. (in: firmicutes). Lineage (GTDB taxonomy): Bacteria > Bacillota > Bacilli > Bacillales > Cytobacillaceae > Niallia. Next base: position 5,492 of record JBDNRM010000122.1, read on the forward strand.
GGAATTACGTTCCAATCTATATTTTTTAAATACGGTCTGGAATAGGTAAATACTTGATCCACTGCCTCTGTTAACTCTTCCATCGACCGATTCCAACCAGCATCAGTTTCAATAGTCTGTCCAAGCTGTAGCTTTATTTGCTTTCCTTTTAACGTCTGGCAAAATAATGTTTTTGTCTTTTGATGAACGCCTGTACAAATGGCAGCCTTTAATGGACTTTCTCCTAATTTTTGATAGAGGACGATTTGCCCGACTTTCTCTTGCAAACTTGCATCCACTGTGCTCCTAAGGCTTCTTTTGCCTTTAATACCTTGTCCGGATGAGCGTTTTTCAAAAGGATAGGTTTCGCCATTTTCTACCAAAGTAGGATGGTATCTTTGATCAATTTTACTTGCCAACGTACTTCTAGCATCATCATCACCGTGCACCAATAACGTATACGTCGGATTTAACGACTCGATAAAACGGGTCATTTCATTGCTGTCTGCATGGGCAGAAAGACCATATTTGCCAATCTGGCATTTTACCGGATAACTTGTCCCACTTAGCTCCAGTTGCTGCTCTTTTTCCTCTGCTACATCAAGGAGTTTTTTTCCAGGACTTTCTTCATCCTGATAGCCTGTAATAAAGATAGCGTTTTTTTCATGTGATATAAGCTTTTCTGCATACCACGTACTCGCACCACCGATTAGCATGCCAGAGGAAGCGACAATACATCCAGGCTTTCCTTTCAAAACCTCTGCCCGCTCCTTAGGGGAAACCGCTTTACATCTTCCCTCCGTTAAAAAAGCATCCCCATTATTCTTTATTCGATAAGCAACAGGTCCTTTTAAAAAATGAGGATAATTTTTATAAATTCTGCTGATTGGGGTTACTAGTCCATCTACATAGATAGGAAATTCCGGGATTAACCCTTTCTCCATATAATCTTGTAAAATCAGCAAAACCTCTTGAGCTCGGCCAAGGGCAAACGCAGGAATCAGCGCAAATCCCCCGTTGGAAATAATCTGGGCAATATCATTGGCAAGCCGCTTTTCCTCCGTATTCCGATCCGTATGCGCCCGGTTTCCATACGTTGACTCCATAATCACTACATCTGGATTAATATGATGAGGTACTTTTGCTCCTGGAATCGTTCTTCCAGCCTGAAAACTCAAATCTCCTGTCACCAATATTTTTTCCCCATCGCCTTCCAGCAAAAACATAACCGCACCAAGGATATGCCCTGCTCGATAACTAGTAATTTTTACATTCCCAACGGTTAAAACACCTGTTGCTGGCAATAATTGAATCGATTCCAACAAGCTATTCACTTGCTCTTGGGTATAAGGAGGCAGCGAATTTGTCTGAAGACAACGCTGCTCCAATATTTTAAACGAATCTTTCATCATAATATTCATTAAATCAGCAGTAGGCGGCATTGTATAAATCGGTGTATGCGGATAAAGGGAATGAACAATTGGCAAAGCGCCAATATGGTCCGCATGGGCATGCGTTACTAAAATCGCATCAAGCTTCTCCACGTCTTCCAACATTCCGAGCGACGGAAGCGGATCATCTCCATGCATTCTCATTCCTGCATCGATTAACAATGAAGTATCTGCTATTTCTATATGTAAACAAGAAGCACCTACCTCACTTCCTCCTCCTAAAACACGTACTTTCATTGCTCTTTCCCCTTCCTTATTTTTCATTCATTTAACATTCACTGTCTCTTTTCTCAATTGAATAGCAAATGGCTTCATCTCAAGCATACCACGGCTATCAGCAGGGGAATACTGGTAGGAGAGGGGGAAAATAAAGATGTTTTTCAAACACTTTTTATTTTTGCATCTCTAATTATCCTCCTCCAATTTGTGGTGGCAGATAGATAACAATATTACCTAGAGGAACATTGTGACCACTAGTTATATCCCAAATCCCAACATAAAAAGGATTCTCCACTCTTCCCAAAACACGATACTTGTACCCTTCGATTCCCTCCAGTTAAATTCAGTCTCATTTATTCTATTTTCTGCAATTCGTCTATAAAGGCAGGTCTTCTTTTATATAAACCAATTAATTCATGGATTAATTCTAATTCCTTTTCCTTCCCAGCAACCTTTTTATATCTCTTTAATTTATAACATACCCCTTGATAATCTCTTCGATTGGATGAAGTTTTTGCTGTAGAATGGATATGGCAATGATAAATGTCGATAACTTCTTCCTTAAAACGTTGGATTAGCTTCTTGGCATAATTTTCCACATAACCAGGATTTGCCCTGACAAATTCCAATATTTCTTCTAAATCATTTTCTTCCTCTATTACTTTAAGAAATATACTACTAGCATGCCAGCCTTTGCCCGACTTCAGTTCCTCTTTTAAGTTTGTATAAAATGCTTCTTTATTTTCTGTAGCTAAAGCTTTTAGATCATGATAATACTCAAAATCTCCATTGAACAATAGTTCCTTCGCTAATATTTGTTGCTCTTGTGTTAATGACAAAGATTTATATGCAGTGTAACGGAATTTTTTCCATTTCGTGATTAATCCTGGGTATTGTTGATCCTTTACTTCTCCATTTTTCGCTACTTCGACTACTTTTTCATATTCTTTCTCTTGAAGGTATTGATTCAGTAATTCCTCTCGAAAGGATGAAAACTGAAGATTCTCGTGAATAAATTGTTCCGTCTCTTCTTGTGTACCATATTGCTTAAGCAGCTGAAACAATAGTTGAAGCAGACTTTCATATCGATAGCTTTCATGAAAACTATCACTTGATTTTTCACCAAGCATAGACTTCAGTTTGGTTGTTAATGACTCTCTGAATAGTTCATCATCTGCAAATTCAAAACAAATCTGAAACAACTCCATTTGGAAATCTAACCATCCATTGAAAATTTGATTATCTGTTTGATCTAATAGTTTCTCAAATATAGCTGCTCGATGACTGCCTATCTTTTTGCCCTTAATAGCCAGTTCCCCTATTAATTCTAGTATTTCACTGACGAGATCACCAATATCCCCGCCGGAATCATCGGCATATTGAAACGCACCCATTGCTTTCTCGAGCAATAGGAATGCAATATCTAATGCCAGTAGCACATTTTCCCTATTCCTTGCCTTATCTATTAGATCATCCCATTCACTTACAAAACGGCTTGTATCCCGATACTTGATAAACCCTTCTCTTCCCGTATACTTACTCACAATCGTATCAATCAACCTCTTGCAAGCCTGAAGCTCCTGTTGATTGTCACCGTTTGCGTATTTAACCATAATCGTCTTTTCCAATGTAGTATCATTCCGTGTACTATCTAGGATAATATCGATCAGCTCTTCTTTCGAAAGGTTGTTTAGAACCTCTTGAATCGTCAACCGATTAGCATTAGCAGACGTTACCTTGTCATTTGCATCTTTTTGATGCACCAATGCAAATAGTTGATAATATGCAGCTACCTCATGTTTACATACAGATCCAAAATCATAAGGACAATCACACGCTGAATACACTATGTCTCCGTTATCCTTGATCTCAACGAATACTCCGTAGTCATGGCTTCCTTCAATATGAAAAAGATACTTGTTTTCACTTTGTTTAAACACTTCTACGACATTTCCGTCCATATAATAGCTGTATCCCCTATCTAAAATAATAGCATCGATATAGCTTTCAAAATTATTAATATTCATCTCATGCACCTCATTCAAACTCAAAAGAATCAGCTGTTCAAGAAAATATTTCATGCAATTTTATTGTAAATTCAGGTAAAAGAGAAGAAGTAAATATACTTTCTTCATTAAAGATAAAAGGAGTATGGTACCGATTATTTTCTCCAAGAACATATTGCTCTAATACTTTTTCATTTGGATAAATTAATAAATATTCTCTTACCTCGTGCCTCTCGTACTGGTTCAATTTCTCAATACGATCTCTTTTCCAAGTGGAAGGAGATAAGACTTCAACAACAAGATCTGGAGCACCCTTACAACCTTTATTATCTAATTTTCTTTCATCACAGACTACACTAATATCTGGTTGTACCACTTGGTATTCTGCTTCATCCTCTGCAGCAGATAATCGAACATCAAAAGGAGATGTATACACTTCACAGGTTTTTCCTTTGAGAAAAGTATATAGTTCACCAGTGAGTTTCGTTACAATTGCCTGATGCTGCCTCGATGGAGCAGCTTGCAAAAAAGGAATGCCGTCAATGATTTCATATCTTTGCTCATCTGGCCATGTTAGATATTCAGCATATGTCACTTTCTTCGAATAAGGCTGATTCACACTCATTAGAGACACCTCCTTCATTATGAATAGTTTAACACTGTTCCCAGAGAAAACACAGCTGAACACCAATCTCAAGACAACTTCTACCATTAAAGGCTATGATTAATCGTTAATAGCTCTATTTCAATATCAATACGAATTAACAGCTTCCAAATCAGCTTATTTCCTCCCACAGCATTTTTCATTAATTGGCGCCGATGCTTTTTTTTACCACGCTTGAAGCTCTTTAGCCCCCCCGGTATAGCGAAGGGTTTTCTAAATCACTAAAAAAAGCGACCTTCTTAACGAAGAGTCGCTTTCCTCATTTAAAAATATTTTCGATGCGACATAGCGCAACTAAAAGGAACATCCTTAAAACGAACTATTTGCATGAAAAGAATCTTTCGGCTTTCTTACAAAACTCATAATCCCTGCAATCAGAAACAAGGCTGCTGGTAAAAAACCTACTCCAAAGGTTGGGATAACGATAAGCAGTGTACTCAAAATAAACAATACTCCTGCCACTTTCGGTTTCCTATTCTTTTTCACACATACTATTGCGATAATGCCAAGAATAACCGTTAAGAAAGCTGCAATACTAATTATCCATCCTCCACTAGCTATAGCATCGAAAAAAACTTGGATTTCAGTTGAAGAAGTTCCAGCCTCTTCTAACGTTTTTGTTAATTCTCCCTGCAGCTTTTCATTGTATTGTAAGGCTATCACACAAATACCGCCAATAAAAAAAAGTGCTGACAATATAACACCAATAACTCCTAATACTATTTCTCCTGTACGTTTCATTATTAATCCCCCTCGTTATTTTCTCAAGTTAAATGATACGACCATTATTAAAAAGCAGCAACGTTCCTCATTCCCCGTTACATTTGAAAAAAAGATAGTACTTCCTCTTTCAAATCTCTCAGTTTTATAACGATTAAAATACTAACTTTCTTTCTATTAAATGTCACTTCCTATGTAGGTCTCCGATGCTAAAACAATAAATAACAGCGAATCATCTGGTTTGTCTATTTATTTACGGTTAATTCCATAAAAAGTTTCAGCAAATTGATTTTTTATACAAGTGCGTGTTCAAAAGGGTGGATAAAAAGGACCAAGAAGTTCGAGGCGCTTAACTCCGCACTGCTGGCTCAATCTATCCGCAATATTCATTTTCAGCAAAGTGGGTAAGAACCAATATGACGATTATAACAATTCTCCAGCCTTTGCACTTCGTATCTACTAATCTATATATTCGACAAATTCCGAGACCGTTCGGGTCGTCACTGTGACCTGGTCTTATTACCCGTATCCCCGTATAAAGCCCCCATAACATTGAGCTTACATCTCCCCTTAACTTTTGATATAATTTCCACTTGTAATTCAGGAGAAAGTTTATCAAAAACGAATGTGCTAGGAATTGTATAAGCGGATTGAATATCTAAGAGAATATTCTGCACTTCCGCTTTTTTTCCTGTCATATTTATTTGATTAAGCTTATGGTGTATAACTAAATTCCAGTATATTTTTGCAAAACTTCCAAACAAACTGCCATAAGAAAGCTCCAGCCGATCGTTGACATTATATAAATTTTCCAATAGTGATTTGACAAGCACAAACTTATAAGTAGTAGAGTTTCGTGACTTACTGGAAAAGATATAATTAAAATGTCCTCATATTTCCTTATCCGTCAAATATTCTGTTTGCATTTCACCGACTTGCAATTTAAAACTCATTCTTATTCCCCTGTTTTTCTGTCGTTAATATGATTCCATTAATCTTCCACTGCAATTAAGTAAACCTTCTCCTTAAAGCCGCCTCTTTCTTCTGACTTCTTCTTTCTAATTTGTTCTATCTCTTCCATACTGGACTGATGATAAACCGCAAAAGCATTTACTATTTCCAACACATCCGCCAATTCCTCTAATGCATTGTCTCGATCAGCCGCTTCCATATACTCTCTTAATTCCTCAAAACTTTTTTCTTTCAGCTCTTTTATGTATTCTTCATCTGATAGTATTCTAGTTTTAAAGTTCTTTCCTGTTTTTTCAATGATTTCTGGTATTTTATCCCGTACAAGCTTGTTGTGAACTGGCATTTTAGATCTCCTAACTTAATAGAGTCTTTTTTTGAATGACTGCTCTTACTGGCTTTCGGTTCTTCCGTATCCACTTTGTATAGTAGAATAAGATGAACTTCGAAAATCGTTTGCCTTGCAGTTTCTCCGGAATTTATCCTATATTATAGACATCTGGTTTATTTTGTTTACAGAAATAATGGCAACTTCTTCTTCTTGGTTTAAATTGCAATATCCTTCCCAGTTAAACCTACCTTTTAATAAAAAAAAGCACCGCGTCCTCTATGTTCCTTTCACTTGTTGCTTCATTTTCAACTGCTCATACAATTTTTCAACCATTCCTATTCCAACATTATCTTATTTTGCTAGAATAACAAGTTCTTTTGGCAGCTAATCAACATATTTAATGTCATTTTCTTTAAGTAATCCGATTCAGTAAGAGGTGTTTTGGATAATGCCTCTGTAACAATAATATGCTTTGATTTATAAAAGAAAAATAATTCACCTGATCGTTCTAATGATAACCTTCTACGAATCTTCTCTTCTTGAATAAACAGCTTTAACTCTTGAAAAAGATTTGCTTCGTTCTTTTCACTGTAACGCTTTACGTATTTGTGCAGCCCTTCTAGATTATTGGGCAATTCACTCATAATCCTTGCTTGCTGCTCCGCTCCTAATCTTATAAGAAATGTCTCTGATTTAGCAAAACGCTGTGGTAATAAAAAAGCATCACGTAAAAAATACGATATTTCTAGCTTTTTGTCTTTATATGTAAGTGTCCGAATAGTGGTAAATCCAGAAGCTTCCGATTCTACCATTAAAGTAGCAGCTGTCTCTTCATAAACTGAATCAACATCGGATTTTTTTAAGGATCCCACCTTGTAAATATTCTACTAGCCTTATTTTACCATAATAGACTACATTATTTTTAAATAACGGAAAAGATTTAGTACCAAGGGAAGGTTCGCTTTTGCACCTTCCCCTGGTATATGTCCCTTTTCGTCATAACAATCACAGTTGATTTAAAGCTGTTCTTTAATAAAACCATTAAATTAC
>JBDNRM010000123.1:0-8888 GCA_047718615.1 Bacillus sp. (in: firmicutes)
CCAAGAGGGCTCTTTTTTGTTCAAGTCCCCGAAAATCCTTCTAACAGGAATGCTCTTTAGTAGAATTTAAAGAGGCAGCAGTCTATTTACGAGAATTTCATGCAAAGAATGATCAGAAGCATGTAAAATTCTATTTTCCTGCAAATAAAAAATTGAATTCCGAGCTTGAAGAATACTTGAAAGGCTCTAATTATGAAATCGGTTATCTTGAATTATATGCGATTTACCCTAATCAATTTCCTTCTGTTCATCGTAACGCGGATATTGTGATTGAAGAGGTGACAGCAAGCAACTATAATTTATTTGTTGAACTGCAGTATCAGGAGGATTTACAATATGGAAACGACTTCGCTGAACAAAAAAAAATCCTGTATAACAGACAATTAGTAGATCATACGGTTGTGCAGCTTCTAGCTCTTTATAAGGGGACTCCAGCTGGTGCTGTAACTGTTTTTATTTCGGAAAATACTGCAGAAATAGATGGATTGTTTGTCGTGGAAAAGTTACAAAAAAAAGGAATCGGAAGCAACATGCAAAAATTTATTATGGATAAATTCCCTAATAAACTTATTATTTTATTAGCTGATGGGGAGGACACTCCGAAAGAAATGTATAAAAAACAAAATTATCAGTATTGTGGCTGTCAATACGAAGCAATAAAAGTATACGAAAAATAAAACAGCATCGGCTATTTCGTAGGCTGTTTTTTCACAAGCTGGATTAAAAAAACTTGAGAATTATCCCTCAAGTTTTTTTGATCGTTATTTTTAAAAAATAAATAGGTTAAATGTTCCATCCTCTTGCATAGGGTGTAGGTGAATCCAATTCAAATCCAAGCTCCTTTGCCGCATGTTTCGGCCAATAAGGTTCTCGCAGCAGCACTCTCGCAAGGAAAATAAGATCTGCACGTTCATTTTGCAAAATTTCTTCGGCTTGAACAGGAGATGTAATTAATCCGACTGCACCAGTGTCTATATGCGCATGATGTTTAATTTTTTCTGCTAACGGAACTTGGTATCCAGGATAAACATCTATATGGGCCGGTACTACTGCACCTGAGCTGACATCGATAAAATCGACTCCTTGCTCTTTCATCCATAGAGAAAGGGTAAAATAATCTTCCACTGTTAATCCGTCTGGGTGATAATCCTCTGCAGATATACGGACAAATAAAGGGCCTTGCCATACTTCATTAACTTGATCAATAATCTCCTTTAAAAAGCGATAACGATTTTCCTTAGTGCCACCATATTCATCTGTACGTTTGTTCGTTAATGGAGAAAGAAATTGATTAATTAAATAACCATGTGCAGCATGTAGTTCAATTACATCGAATCCTGCTTTATTTGCACGTTCAGCTGCTAATTTAAAGGCTTCAATAGTAGCGTGTATCTGGTCTGTTGACATTTCTACAGGTGTTTTATACTGTTCATTGAATGGAAGGGAAGATGGAGCAATGATAGCTTCTTTTACAGTTGCTTTTCTGCCGGCGTGCCCTAGCTGGATGCCTGCTTTTGCTCCATGTTCTTTTATCATAGATGTTAGTTTTTTTAACGGTTCAATATGATCATCAGACCAAATCCCTAAGTCTTTTTCAGAAATTCTTCCTTGAGGTGTAACGGCTGTTGCTTCTATTAGTAACAATCCTGTTTGACCAACAGCTCTGCTTGTATAGTGGGTATAATGCCAATTCTCTACATAACCTTCCTCTGTACTGGAATACATGCACATTGGTGCCATTACAATTCGATTTTTTAGTGTAATGTTTTTAATGGTGTACGGGGTAAATAGTTTAATAGACATACATTATCCTCCCTTTTTGCTAATTCCTTCTATTATTATAGCAACATAGTGACAAAATGAAAAAGAATCGAATCGAAAAAAAGAAAGTCAGCTGGAATGCTCTCTCTGGGTGACGAAAAATAATAAATTTTATTCTTCAACAGCCTGAGAGCAATCATCCTTTTGACTTTCTAAGAGAGAGATGCCACTTTAGCTGAATTATGTAATTCGCCTCTTTTTTATCCTAATAACAGCAGACAGGGAAGGCTTTTCTAGCTTGTATTGGAATATCTCTAAACGCTCCATTTTTAACGCTCTTAACATGCAAGTTTTCTCCATCTTTAGATATAGAAAAAAGGAAAATAGGAAGGAAGCGATTAAATGAAACTAATTAGAAATCTTCAATTCTTCACTTAATGTGTCCCCAAGACGATTTGATTGTGCAGTTGCTTCTTGAATGCACTGAATAAAAGCATTTTGCACATGAAAAGATTCTAATACTTTAATGCCGGCTTCTGTAGTGCCACCAGGGCTTGTAACATTTTTGCGCAGTTCTAAAGGGGTTTTAGAAGAAGTGGCAATCATTTCAGCAGCCCCTTTTAATGTTTGTACAATCAGTTCATTTGCTAGTTGACGATCTAACCCTATGTCGACCGCACTCTTTTCCATTGCTTCCACAAGATAATAAATATAGGCTGGGCCACTTCCAGAAAGACCTGTTACTGCATCTAACTGGTTTTCTTCGACCACTGCAGCTAGGCCAACTGTTTCAAAAATTTCTAAAACAAATTGTTTTTGTTCAGCAGTCACTTGCTTATTCATGGCAATCCCGGTTGCAGACTTGCCGATAGCAGCAGAAGTATTAGGCATCGCTCGAGCAATTGGCAGATTCTTTTCTGCTAATAAGGTCATGCTTTTTATACTGACGCCTGCAAGTACGGAAATAAGAAGCGTGTTAGCGGATAATATTGGCTTTATTTGTTTCAGTGCGTCTTTAACATCTTTCGGCTTCATTGCTAAGATGACAGCATCTGCATCTTTTACAATAGTTTCAATGGAATAGGAAAAATTCACACCATATTGGTTTTTTAATGCTTCAAGTCGTTGTTGGTTTGCTCGGTTTGTTATAAAGATATCTTCCCCATTAATTAATTTGCTGCTTACAATTCCAGAAATTAATGCTTCGCTCATAGAGCCAGCACCAATAATAGCGAGTTTTGTCATGCTTTAACCTCCAGTAAATTTTTACTCTCTCTATTTTTATGAAATAAAAAACCTTTCATCCGATAAAGGACGAAAGGTTTATTTTCGTGGTACCACCTTAGTTCAATATGCAAGCATGTGGCATACTGTATCTTTTATCCGGGTAACGACGGAATACGTTTAGGTTTTCCTAACAACTCGTAAGGTAGGTTCAATAAGAAGAACGATGAAGTTTTCCAGCCTAAGAACTTCAATCTCTAATCGTATCTATCTCATTTACTCGTCTTAGTCATCATTATTTTATCTGTTAAATTTCTTTGATTATGCAAGAAAAAAGGCTAGTCTGTCAAGGGACAGATTAAAATCCATGCAAATAAAGATTCACACCATGACCCATGAAAAAAATAGTTTCCTTAAGTTTTTTATTAGAAGCAGGAGGAATACACGAAGACACTCGCAGGAAAGCGAAGTATTTTCCACCTGCGGAACCCTGTAGCCCAAACAAAAGATTGTTTATCTACTGAAGATATGTGAAAATAATTTTATTCTATAAACACAAAAAAATTAATAAATGTAGAAAGGTACAAGAGGTGAAAACATGCAATACACACTAAAAGATAAAAATATTGTAATCACAGGAGCTTCCTCAGGAATAGGAGAAAAAATTGCCCAAAATGTAGCTTCCTTAGGAGCAAGACCAATCCTCTTAGCTCGTTCAGCTGATAAGCTGCAGCAAATATGTGAAGAAATCAATCAGACTTTAAATGCAAAAGCTATTTATTTTCCACTTGATGTAGGCAATCCAAATGAAATAAGGACAGTCTTTCATCAAATTTACGCAGAAGTAGGTTTTATTGATATCTTATTAAATAATGCAGGATTTGGTGTATTCGATTATTTAAATGAAGCAAGTTTTGAAGATATTGAAAAAATGTTTCAAGTAAATGTGCTTGGATTAATCGCATGTACAAAAGAAGTGCTGCCAACGATGCTTGAACAAAACAGCGGACATATCATTAATACGGCATCAATCGCAGGCAAGCTAGCAACTGCAAAATCAAGCGGCTATTCCGCTACTAAACATGCAGTGCTAGGTTTTACCAATAGTTTGCGTATGGAACTTGCAAAGACTAATATTTCTATTTCTGCTGTAAATCCGGGACCGATTGCTACTAATTTCTTTGCAATCGCTGATAAGTCAGGAAATTACGTGAAAAATGTTGAAAAATATATGCTTACTGCCGATGAAGTTGCTCATGAAGTAACGAAATTAATGATGAAACCAAAAAGAGAGATTAACTTGCCGAACTGGATGAATTGGGGGAATAAGTTATATCAGTTATTTCCAAAAACTGCTGACAAAGTGATGGGAAAAATGTTTGATAAAAAATAAAGCTTGTTAGGAAGAAAAGAATTCATTTTCCAACAAAAAAAGTTCTCCTTAAAAATAAGCAGAATCTGTAATATATCCATACACAACATCCTGAACAAGATCGTAAATATTCATATCAGGTGTTTCGTTTTTACTGTACATAATGGTATTATACATGTTTTCATAATCCTGATTATTTAATAAGCTGCTTTCTGTATGATATTGCTTTAATGCCTTTTGAATCATTTTTATAATAAGGTTTTTATTCATGAGACTACCTCTGTTATTTTCGTTTTAAAGGAAGAAAAAATAGATTGCTTTCATAAAATATTATATACTATATCTCAATCGTATAAAATGGAACTTCTGACAGTGGGGGAACTTGCCGAAAGAAGCGATAAAATGATTGATGAAAAATGAAGGGGTATCTTTACGCAGAAATGAAAGAGAGAGGTCGGGAGTTATGGAGAAGGCTACATTTGCAGGGGGCTGTTTTTGGTGTATGGTTACACCTTTTGACGAGTTGCCGGGAATAGAAGGAATCGTTTCTGGATATATGGGTGGAACGAAAGAAAATCCAACATATGAAGAAGTGAAATCTGGAACAACAGGTCATGCGGAAGTCGTTCAGATCACGTTTAATCCAACGCTATTTCCGTATGAGAGATTATTAGAATTATATTGGCAGCAAATTGATCCAACAGATGCTGACGGTCAATTTCATGATAGAGGCTCCCAATATCGCACGGTTATTTTTTACCATAATGATACACAAAAGAAACTTGCAGAAGAATCAAAAAAAGTAGTTGTTAACAGTGGAAGATTTCGCAAACCGATTGTCACAACTGTGGAACCAGCAAGTGAATTTTACGTAGCAGAAGATTATCATCAAGACTATCATAAAAAAAATAAACAACATTATAAAGAAGATAGACAAAAATCCGGCAGGGATGAGTATATAACAGAATACTGGAAGTGAACTCGTTTTAGCGAGCTGAAATTTCGTGAAATCAGGTGGAGTCTCTACTCCGCCTGATTGAAAGATCCCGCCTTTGCTTCGCTAAGAGGTGGAGGTCTTAATCCTAAATTTCTTTGAGAACTGCTATGTTTCTTTGATAGGGACATATTCTTGTAAAAAATCATCGATCGCTTTTTCGTATGCTTCTTTGTTTTCGTTATAAGATTGAGCATGAACACCGTTAACAGCAAAAAATAATTTCTTTTGGTCTTTTTTCTTTTCAAATAATTTTTGCGTCATCTCTGGTAAAATAAAATCGTCTTTTTCACTATGAATAAACAGCATTGGCTTCGTTATTTTGTCAATTACTTTTATAGGAGATACATCGCGAATAGAATAATGCTCTCTCATCCTAATGAAAATATCAGCAATTGGCAAAATGAATTTTACAGGTAATTTTATTTCAGAGCGAATTAAATAATGGAGTTCTTCTTTGAAATCAGAAAAAGGACAATCTGCAATATAAAAGTCAGCTCCATCATCTAACATCCCTGCATAAAGAATCATTGTTGCAGCACCCATAGATTCTCCATGAATGCCCAGTGTAATATCTTCTCCTCTAGATGCATGAACCCAGTCAACAACTGCCTTTAAATCAAATTTCTCATAATGGCCAAAACTAGTCGTTTTCCCCCCAGATTCTCCATGTCTGCGATGGTCATATATAATGACATTAAATCCTCTTTTTAAAAAAAGATTCATATATTTAATCGAATTTGTTTTGTTTTCAGTAACTCCATGTGAAATAATAATATATCGTTTTGTCTCAAAAGGTTCGACAAGAATAGTTTTTAAAGTGTAGCCAAACGAAGAAGGTATTGTAACTTCTTGTTTATGCAATGCTGCAAAAGTCGAGGGGTTCAAACGCCCAGCCTTTATTTCTCGATTATAAATAAATTGATCTTCTTTTTTCTTCATGTACATTAATCGATTGGTGCAATAAACACCAATAGAGGTTAAAAATAATAAACATGAAAAGATATAACGCAAAAACCTTTTCATCATGCTCCCACCTTTGTTCGTTTACGCTGGCTGTATAATCTATATGTAGTTTACCATTTTTTTGAAACGAAACATAGGGACCGATTCCTATTCTTTTTTGTACAAGCAAAGATTTGTATAATGGATAGGTAATATTGAAATGAAGTACGAAAGGGAGGATGATTAAATGGAACATTCTACTGTATTATTAGAGGAATTGGCTATTAATGCCCAACCTTCTTCTACGATGATGTTAATGGATGGTTGGATTGCTCGTTTTAATGATGGGTATACAAAACGGGGTAATTCGATACAAGCCTTGTATCCTTTCTCCATGAATATAGATGAAAAGTTGTTGGATATGGAGTGTTTATATAAACAAAAAGGACTTCCTGTTATTTACAAGTTGACAAATTCCTCTAATCCTACAGAGTTAGATAGTATGCTCGAAAAAAAGGGATATAATAGGATAGATGAAACAAGTGTACAAACGCTGGCTTTATCTGATTGGAGTCCACTTTCGACTCTAGCAGCAACAGTTGAAATCTATCATTCTTACACAGAAGAGTGGCTGCAGCATTATTGTCAATGGAATCAAGTAGACAAGGCAAATCATTCGACTTTAATCCATATGTTACGTACTATTATTCCAGATACTTGTTATGTTTTACTTAAGGAAGGTACTGAAGTAGTTGCATGTGGGCTAGGGGTGCTGCAAGGAAAGTATATTGGATTATTTGATATTGTTACAAACAGTAATTATCGAAGAAAAGGGTATGGAAATGCATTAGTTCAAGCGATACTGCAATGGGGTAAAAATGAAGGTGCAGAATTTGCCTATTTGCAAGTGATGATAAAAAATGAAGCAGCATGGAGATTATACCAAGCATGTGGCTTCCAAGAAAGCTATCGTTATTGGTATAGAATAAAAAAATAACGATAGAAACTGCCGACAAGAGCTCGTTTTAAATAGCAGATTTTCTCTCCATCTAACCATTGTCGACAGGGATAAAATAACATTAACTATTGCTTAGCATTTTGTCTTTTTGTTGGATGGATAGCTTTTTCTAATTCTTCCACTGCAATCGTTTCTTTTACCGTATTGGCACTGTGTTTTCCCGCTTGACTAAAGCCTTTATCTCGTTTTTGGCTCATTAGGATGCTCCTTTCTAAAATAAAGATACTTTCCTAATTTAAGTCATATGCAGGATAATTATTCATTTTCATAAAAGAAAAACAACATAACATCCTAAGAGTGCGTGTTCAAAAAGGAGGGTAAAAAGGACCGAGAAGTTCGAGGCGGTTTCACCTTTAGCACCACCCTTTCACAGGATGTGATGACTTCCACGTTGCTCACAGGACGTGAGCGTTTTTAGTGGAAGAACCTCTAGTTAATACGTGAGAAGCGGAGAAGCAAACCAACGAAGAAATCCAATGTGTCATTTTTACCGGACTTTTTGAACAACCTCTAAGAGTAAAAGCAAGAAAAGGCTTTGATTCCTTTGGCGATAAACGACATACTTAAGACAGAAAGGGTGTACATATGGCTGAACATCATTTTTATTTACAGGCAAATTGGCCAGGGGGAAGAAATAATGTAGGAACTATTGCAAGCGGCATGCTAAAAACGGAAATATCTATTCCGAAAGAAATGGATGGACCAGGAGTTGGAACGAATCCTGATGAAATGCTTTTAGGAGCTGCTGCTACTTGTTTTATTATTACATTAGCAGCAATGATGGAACGAAATAACTTGCAAAAAGAAAGTTTAACTTTACAGTCTGAAGGCGTCGTAGATGTTACTAATGGTGTTTTTACGTATAAACAAATTATTCATCGTCCTACCATTGTTTTACTTCATGATGCAACGGAAAAAGATCGGCAGTTAGCTGAGCGTTTAGCATATAAAGCAGAAGCGTCTTGCATGATTACAAGAGCGATTAAAGGCAATGTAGAAGTGATATTAGAGGAAACGATTTACATACAGGATGAGAAGGCGTAAAGGATTTTTTCCCTTTGTGAAAGAGCAAAAATAAAAGGAACTCCTCTTTGTTTAGAGAGGAATTAATAGAAGAAAAGGATGAAGCAAGATGAAAAAACAGCGTAAACCAATAAAAAAACAAGAACAAGACAAACCAGTAACATTAGGAGATTTACTTAATGATCAGCTGTCAAAGCAGTTACAAGAGAAAAAACAGGAATTAAAGGCTGAAGAACAAAAGAAACAAAAAGCAGATGAAGAAAGAATAAAAGAAGAAAAAAGGTTAAAAGAAAAAAATAAATCTTTTGAAGAGCTTTTAAAGGAAAATCCTTTAAATTGGAAAGAATTTAAGTGATTTTACGTAATATGTTTTTAGGAAGCAAGCAACCTAAAATTAGGCTTACTTGGTGAATTCGCAGTCAGTGAAAAAGGGTTACGCAGGTGGAATACACTTTGCTTTCCTGTGGGCTCGTCTTTCTCGAATTCCCACGAGAGTCTTCGTGTATTCCGGCTGCTCGCTGCTTCAATTACAAGAATACAACTTTAGAAAA
>JBDNRM010000123.1:8898-12834 GCA_047718615.1 Bacillus sp. (in: firmicutes)
TTATTAACGATGTTGACTATACGTATTTGCTTTTGTTATTTTTTGAACTAATTCTATTTCTTCAATAGATAAAGGATTACTATTTACTGCGTTAGCGTTTTCCACTAGCTGCTCAACGGTGCTTGCTCCGGCAATTACGGAGGCAACAGCTGGATCAGCTAAGTTATATTGAATGGCTGCTTCATTTAATGTACGTTTGTCCGCAAAGATCTCTTTGATTTTTGGCAAGGTATCTTCTAATTCTTCTAATGAATAATCTAAATAGCCATCTTTAAGCTTGTTTTGATAGTTTTCACTCAATAAACCTTTTGCAACTGGACCTCGTGTTACTACATTAATTCCATTTCCATATAATTGGGACAGCACTTCTTCTTCTGGTCGTCTATCCAACATACTGTATTGCATCATAACAGAAACGATGGAGGAGTGTGTCATATACTCACGAATAACATTTGGACGAATGGAAGAAATTCCATAATAGCGAATAAATCCTTCCGCTTTTAACTCTTCAAATGCTGAGATGGCTTCTTCGATATTATCTTCTAATGTACCGCCATGGAGCTGATATAAATCGATATAATCAGTGTTTAACCGTTTTAGACTTTGTTTAACGGCTTCCTTAATGTAAGCCTTGCTAGCATCCCATGACCAATTATCTTGACCTTCTTTCCACTTGTTTCCTACCTTTGTTGCAAGAATAATTTCTTCCCGGTTGTGTTTGAAAAAATTACCTAATAACGCTTCGTTTTTTCCGAAGTCATACAAATCTGCTGTATCAAAATAATTAATGCCCTGTTCAAGGGCCGCTTCTAAAATGGGAAAAGCTGTTTTTTCATCTGTACCTAAACTCATGCAACCTAATCCAAGCTGTGAAACATATAAATCAGAAGATCCTAATTGTCTTTTTTTCAAAATCTGGCACCTCATTTTTGTGAATTTATTACCTATTGTACCGAAAGAAGGAAGAGGTTTTCAAAAATATCGCCTTAACTTATTTAAATTCTTCTATTTTAGCCATTTTTCTCTTCTGCACTTTCTCCTCTTCCAACCATTCTTTTACATACCTATATTTTTTACTGTACTGTTTTAAAATTTGGCGGATTTCCCATGCTTTTCCGGCGCAAACTACTCTTTTATCATGTAAATAAATTTTCATATTGGGCTCCTTTCCTGTCTTTCTAAAAGGAAAAAAAGTATAATGACTTAAGAACTGATTTATTTCTTATCAAAGAGAATATTCGGCAGACTTTAAGAGGTTGTTCAAAAAGTCCGGTAAAAATGACACGTCGAATTTCTTCGTTGGCTTCACTTTTCCGCTTCTCACGTATCAACTAGAGGATCTTCCACTAAAAACGCTCACGTCCTATGAGCAACGTGGAAGTCATCACATCCTGTGAAAGGGCGATGCTCAAAGTGAAGCCGCCTTGAACTTCTTGGTCCTTTTTATCCTCCTTTTTGAACACGCACTTTAAGTATTTATATGTAAAAAACATAGTTGAATAGAACGAGAATAGGAGTGTATATAAAATGAACCTACAAGAAAAAACCATTTCAACGAAAAAAATATTTGATGGCAGAATTATCACGGTGCAAGTAGATGAAGTGGAGCTTCCTAATGGAAAAACATCGACGAGAGAATTAGTGAAACATCCTGGTGCTGTTGCCGTTATCGCAGTAACGGATGAGGGGAAATTAGTAATGGTCGAACAATATCGTAAACCATTGGAAAAGGAAATAGTGGAAATACCAGCAGGAAAATTAGAAAAAGGAGAAGATCCAGCAGTTTGTGCTGAAAGGGAGTTAGAGGAAGAAACAGGATATGGCTGTAAAAGGTTAGAGCTGCTTACCTCTTTTTATACATCTCCAGGATTTGCAGACGAGATCATACATATTTATATGGCAAAAGGATTATTTAAGCTGGAAAATGCTGCTGGACTAGATGAGGATGAGTTTGTAAATTTGATGGAGGTATCATTAGAAGAAGCACTAGAGATGGTGGGAAATCAGCGTATCTTTGATGCAAAAACCATCTATGCTGTTCAATATATGCAGCTCTTGAAAGCTTTGGAGAATGAATGAATCGGTACTATACAGATCTTCATATCCATATTGGTCGAACGAAAAGCGGAAAGCCAGTAAAAATTACTGGCTCCAGCACTTTAACTTTTACCAATATTATTCACTATGCAAAATTCCAAAAAGGGCTGGATATGATCGGTATTATTGATGCTCATTCACCGGAAGTACTGGCTGAAATAGAACAACAGATGGAAGATCATCTCATTGTGCCAAAAGCAAATGGTGGGTTAGATATGGATGGATTGACGATTATTTTAGGCTCAGAACTGGAAATATACGATCAAAATTGCAATGGTCCCGTTCATGTATTAGTATTTTTGCCAACATTGGAAAAAATGAAGCTTTTTTCTGATTGGTTATCTTACCATCTGAAAAACATAACATTAAGTTCACAGCGAATGTATACAACAGGATTAGAATTGCAGAAAAAAATAAAGAGCATGGGCGGATTATTTATTCCGGCCCATATTTTTACACCATTTAAAAGTCTTTATGGCAAGGGAGTCAAACAAACGCTAGCAGAAATTTTTGATCCAGAGTTAATTGATGCTGTGGAGCTTGGTTTAAGTGCTGATACAAAAATGGCAGATTGTTTAGCAGAACTGCACCGCTATACCTTTTTGACCAATTCAGATGCCCATTCGTTAGGCAAAATAGCAAGAGAGTACCAAATAATAGAAATGAAAGAAGCATCCTTTTTAGAATTGGAGAAAGCATTAAAAGGTATGGAAGGAAGAGGGGTAAAAGCAAACTATGGTTTGGATCCATTGTTAGGAAAATACCATGAAACCGTTTGTGCAAAATGCTTTAACAGACTAGCAAACATAGAAGAAACCTGTTCTGTCTGCGGCAGCCAAAAATCCATAAAAGGAGTCGCCGCACGAATAAAGGAACTGTCGAATTCGACGCTTCAGATATCAAGGCCACCGTATATTAATCAAATCCCCCTTGAATTTATACCTGGACTAGGCAAAAAAACATTAGAAAAGCTTTTGCAGTATTTTTCAACAGAAATGCAAATTATTCACGAAGTTCCAAGTGAGAAGTTAGCAGAAGTGCTGCCAAAAAAAATAGCAGATTATATAATAGCCGCCCGAAATGGAACATTATTAATTTCTATAGGAGGAGGCGGCAAATATGGAAAAGTGAAAAAAAGCTGATGAAAAGCAGTGTTGTTCTATCTAACCAGACGGACAGCACTGTTTTTAAATTTTGTAATCCCCACTAAGGGTGCTTTAATGTGCTGAGGGATAGGTGCACTATAAAGAATGACTAAACAAAGCCATTGATAATCTAAAGAAAACTAAAAGGGGATAATATGAAAAAAATAAGCAAAGAAATTAAATTAACATTAGATTTTGTTATTGGGAAACAAGATGTTAAACGTGGAATATTTGAAGGAGGAGTAAAGAGTCCTGAAGCTTTAGAATAGTTAGGGTTTGAGATTATAGAAGGTGAAATATATGATGTCGAAAAAGATGAATTTGTGCGAAATGGAAAACAAGAAATTCATTTAAAAGGAAGCACAAAGGCTTTTAGAGAATTAGGAAAAATCTTATTGCATTAACTTATTACGAATCCAAAGATCCAAGTTATCATAATCCTTGGATAACTTGTCTGATTTCAGTGAAAACAAAATTGTAGACCTGACAATTTATAAACCCTTGAAGTGAGGATTATGTTGATTTAAGTTTAATTGAACAAACAGAAGTAACTACTGAAAAAGCGAAAGTGTATTAAGCATTGTTATAAACTTCTAGACTTCCAATTGAATACCGCATTCAACCACCTAAAATAGTTCTAATATTGAGATTATTTAAGGTGAATAATATTATTATATCCATACCATGTATATAG
>JBDNRM010000124.1:0-12831 GCA_047718615.1 Bacillus sp. (in: firmicutes)
GTATATGGAAAAACAAAAAGCAAAATGGAAAGATAAATAAATCCAAATAGAAAAGTTACAAACATAAAGAATACTTTTAATACTCCACTAAGATAATCTAAAAAATAGAAATCCGCTAATAGAATGCAACCCAAAACTAGCGCCATAAGCCATATAATCGTACTTTGTTTAAAGTTCTTCCTAAAGGATGTAATGAAATTTTTCCATATATGGCTATCTTCACTTTTCGTTATTTTTATGGTTACTGAGTATAAAGCAGTCACAGATGCACCTATCGTAATAATTGGAAGAGAGAAAAGGATAAATAAACAATTTAATAGAATTAGATCGACTATCCTTGACAAAATTCGAATAACGGGGTTATTTAAACTTAATAATGGACTCATTTTTACCACCTTTCACTATCTATCAGCAACTACTTTTCATCAATTGACTACTATATTCACCTATAAATAAAACAACAGTCGGTCCCTTTTGCTGTATTCCTAACCGACTGTCGCCCTTGTTTCTATACTTGTTTATCTCAAGCTTATTTTAGGGATTCCTGATATCTGTCAAACGCTTTTTTCTGTATGTTCATAAACTCGTCATAGCCCATTTTTTTCATTTGGTCCATGTAGGAGCTCCACTCTTTGGTAGCTCCACCCTCAACAACCCATTTGGATTGCATGGACGTAACATAAGAAGTAAGGTCCACATTTAATGTATTTAAACGTTGCATTTCTTCTGCTGTAAAACTAACCGTTGGATATTGTTCCTTAGCAAATTTACTAATTTTTTTATCTAACTCCAGTTTTAAGCCATCCCCACTATCTTTTGGAAGCGCAACTTTTTCATTAAACCCATCCGCAATGTATTTTGGTCCAAAATCTCTAAACGAATTTGTCCAGGCAAATATATCTGCTGACTCACCTGCTGGAGCATCTAACACTTTATAGGTTTCATCATCTTGTTTTTCGACCCCAACTCCAAATGAACCGTAGAAAGTTTGAATACTAGCATCTTCTGTATAAAATTTATCTGCCCATTTCAAGATTTTTGCAGGATTCTTCGCTTGTGTTGTAATGAGAAGTTCATTTCTAGAATAAGTTTCTGTATCAGCGATAACATAACGCTCGCCATCTGGGCCTTTTAATGGAGCTAACGGAACATATTCACTTGCATTTGGACCAAATACAGCATCTGGCGTCCATCCAAAACCAACACCTACTAAAGAGCCTTTTTCATCTTTTCGTTTTGCTTCAGCCATAGAATCGTCTTGTGTGAAAAACTCTTGATCAATTAGTCCTTCCTTATATGCTTTATGCATCCATTCAATTCCATCTCTATACTCCTCTTGGGATGGTAGATAAACAGGCTTTCCTTCTTTTAAAGCCATAAATCCTGCCTTGTCACTACCTTTTGTTACACCAAAAGGCAAGATAAACCCATAAATATTTCCACCATATGGAATCTCATCATTAAGATTTCCATTTCCATTTGCGTCTTTTTCTTTAAATGCTTGTAATACATGATAAAATTCTTCATACGTATCAGGCATGGAAAGTCCTAAATTATCCAACCATTTTTGGTTAATAAACAGCTGATTTCCTGTCTTGGGTCTTAATGGCAACTTTTTTGGCAAACTATAAATATGACCATCAGGAGAAGTAACTAATGCACGCAGAGCTGGATCTGCTTCAAATGCAGCCATTAAATTAGGCATATTCTCTTTTATTAAATCCTCTAAAGGAATAAACAAGCTCTGATTTTGGGCAATATCGCCATCATTTAATGCAAGTGATCCCCAAAATGCATCAGGTAAATCTCCTCCAGCCATTAATACTGATTTTTTATCTCCCCATTCTGAGTTTAAATAAGTATCCCAATCAACAGTAATTCCCGCTTCTTTTTCCGTTTCTTCCACAAAGCCTTTATGATAGTCTTCTCCCCAATCTGCCCAACGAACAGTGGCAATTTTATACTCCCCTTCTTTTCTCTCCTTTGTGCTAGAAGTATTACTACACCCAACGATTAAGCTAGTTGCTAATGCTGCATTTAATATACCTAGCCACTTTTTTCTACTCATCAAAGTTTCCCCCTAAATTTTCATTTAAATAGCATTATCATAAAGCAAAGGCTACTCTTTAATAGAGCCAACCATCACACCTTGATTAAAGTACTTTTGTAAAAACGGATACAGACACATAATTGGAGCAGTTGAAACGACAATTGCTGCG
This sequence comes from Bacillus sp. (in: firmicutes), assembly GCA_047718615.1. Taxonomy (GTDB): domain Bacteria; phylum Bacillota; class Bacilli; order Bacillales; family Cytobacillaceae; genus Niallia. The sequence continues at coordinate 2,220 of JBDNRM010000124.1, forward strand.
TATTTCATCATGGCTGACAATCTTCTTAATTCGGAAGCAAGTTCACCTGAAGCTGTTCCAAGAAGAGATTCATTCGAGATTAAAATTCTTCGCAGCACTAATTGAAGCGGTTGCAAATCTTCATTGGAAATGTAAATTAACGCATTAAACCAAGAATTCCAAATACCTACAGCTGTCCAAAGTCCAATTACAGCTAGAATTGCTTTTGACAATGGCAATACCATTGTGAGAAAGTAACGTATCGTTCCACATCCATCAATTTGTGCTGCTTCCCAAAGCGTATCAGGAATACTATTTTTAAAGAACGTTCTGGCTATAATAATGTTGAAGGGTGACACGGCAAATGGTAAGACCATCACCCAAAATGTATCTAATAAACCAAAGCCTTTTACTACTAGATATGTTGGTACCAATCCACCACTAACAAACATTGGGATAAGAACAAAGGTTAGCACCCATCTTTTAGCAAATAGATCAGATCTTGATAATGCATACCCAGCAGGAATATTTACTATAAGCGCTATAATGGTTCCAACAACTGTGTAAATAATAGTATTTAGATAAGACCTCCAGATAATCTCTTGTTTGAATAATTCAATATATCCATCCAATTCCCACTCTTTTGGCCAAAACCATACATTCCCATTTGTAACATCAGTGGGATTACTAAAGGAAGCTATAATGATAAACCATAGTGGATATACAATCATAAGGATCATCCATATAGCAATTAGATAAACTGCTAAATCAAATATTCTCTCATTCCGACTCTTTTTCCCTTTAGTTTTTTTTAATAGTTTATTTTTAACTGTAAATTCCAATTTTCTCCCCCCTTTCTAAAGTAAGCTAGTTTTCGTTAATTTTTTAGAAATCCAATTCACTAAAAGCAGAATAATTACATTCACTACCGTGTTAAATAATCCAATCGCAGTGGACAAACTATATTGAAAATTCTGCATCCCTACTTTGTATACATAAGTAGAAATCACTTCACTTCCAGGCAAATTTAACGTGTTTTGCAGAAGCAGCACCTTCTCAAATCCTACACTCAATAGACTTCCAGCTCTCAGAATTAATAGAATCATGGCAGTAGGCATCAATAAGGGCAAATCAATATGTACAATTTTTTGAAGCCTACTTGCACCATCCATGGTAGCAGCTTCATAATAGGTTGGATCGATTGCTGATAATGCAGCTAAGAAGATAATGCTATCCCACCCTAAATGCTGCCAAACATCGCTCCATACATATACACTGCTAAATAATACTGGGCTTGACAATAGATTCGGCATTTCCATCCCAAATAGTCCTAATATATTGGCAACTAAACCATTGCTTGGTGATAAGAAAACCAAGATCATTCCACACATAACCATTGTGGAAATAAAATGAGGCAAATAAGTTGTTACTTGAAATACCTTTTTAAACATAACCATCCGAATTTGATTACAAAGAATCGCTAGAGCAATCGGCAATGGAAAACCTACCAAAATACTATATAAACTAATATAGAGAGTATTTTTTAAGGTCAAATTAAATTGATAGGAATGAAAGTATTGAATAAAATGTTTCAGCCCTACCCATGGACTATTCCATATTCCTAAAGCTGGAGAATAATCTTTAAATGCCATGACTATTCCATACAGCGGAATATAGGTAAAGCAGATTAATAAGATAATAGTTGGTAATAATAAAAGATATAATGGCCCACTCTTTTTTAATTGTTTTATATTTCTAGATATTTTTCTTTTTTTATTCAGCGATGTTGCATGGTTAGAATTTTGTGTCACAAGAGAACTTTTCAACCCTTTCCCCTCCTTTTATTGATATAATCAATTATAAGAAAGCGCATACATTACAAATAGATGTAAACAGACATGAAATACTACATTCTGGTTGTAGTTAGCTAATAACTTTCGACTACCCGTCAAAGAATTAGCACTATTCCGAACTAAAAGCATATATAAACCGCTTTCTTGACGGAATAATGCTAGAAACTGTTTATTCATTCTATATATACTGAAGGTAAGCATGGGAGATGAGAAAATGAAACAGTCCATTGAAAAAGGCCCTTCCCGATCCATTAACTACTATTTAAAAGTCCTTCTATCCATTATTGTCTTTATATTGCTTATCAATATTTTTGTCAGCACCCTAACTATTTCCATTACTAGGAAACAGAGCATAGACAACATTCATAACACAGTTAATCTCTACTTGGAAAATGCTCAAAACAAATTAAATGCCATCGACCATTTCATGCTATGGACGGTAATGCATGAGCCATTGATTGATAAAATGGAAAACGCTCAAGATATGTCTGAACTTCCTAAAAGTATTGCCGATTTTCGCTTAAGAATAAATGATTTTCAATACTCCACTGGAAAAAAGTTTCAGTTTTTCTTAGGGTTAAAAAAAGAGAACTATTTCTTCAATAGCTCTTCAATTCAAATGGACTATTCTGCTTATCTGCAAATGAAAGATTTTTTCTTCACCAAAAGCAAAATCGCTAGTCTAAATACTTATGAGAATATGAGCACTTGGAATTCATTAGAAATGAATGAACAATTCTATTTATATCATCTATTGGAATACGATAATAGAATTTTCATTTGTCTCATATCAGTAAATGATATCCTATTACCATTAAAAGATATTAATTTAGGGAAAAAGGGAACGATTGTGATGGAAAAGGAGGGGAATGGATTTTTAGCTAATTCTGCTGAAGGGAATACTTTAAAGAACGAAGCAACCTATAACCTTTTTAAAAGTCAATTAGCATTTAGGGAAAAAAATACGGGGTTACCATTTACCCTCCATCTATCTGTCGATCATTTTGGCGCTTTTACGAGTGTTGTCATTGCTCAATGCTTACTAATAGTAGCAACCATCATTATTAGCTTCATTTTGTTTATGATCTTACTTTATATTAAGAATAGATTAATATATCCTATCCATTTATTTTCGAAAAACTTATCTAAAATCAATAATAGTAAGGAACCCATCGATTTTCAAAGTAGCAGTATTATAGAATTGGAACATGCTAATACACAGTTTAAAGAATTAATAACAGAGATAAAAAAACTGAAAGTAAATATTTATGAGCAAGAGCTGGAAAAGAAAAAAACACAAATGGACTTTATGAGATTACAAATTAAACCTCACTTTTATGTAAACTGTCTATCCACTATTTATAGCATGGCTCAAATGAAAAGGTATGAGGAAATACAAGAAATGACCCTTTCTACGTCTAAATATTTTAGATATCTTTTTCAAACAAATCAAAATTTTGTTAAATTGGAAAACGAAATAAACCATATTAATGATTTTCTTGCTATCCAGAAATTATTACATGGCCCTACTTTTCTTTTTGAATGTAACTTGGACCCAAATATTGAGGATACAAACATTCCACCATTATTATTACAGACATTTGTTGAAAATATTATGAAACACGGTGTTTCATTGGAGGATGATTTAATCACGATCTCTTTATTCATTCACTATTTACATAGTAGAAATAATATTTTCATTATTATTAAGGATAATGGACCAGGATATCCTTCAGAAACATTAACCAAGCTTCAAAACAAGATTCCTTTATTCAATGAAAATGGCAGATATATTGGAATTAACAATGTTATTCAAAGACTGAGATTACTATATGGAGAGGAGTATAGCATTAGATTCTTTAACGACCCTAACGGTGGCGCTGTAGTAGAATTAATGATCCCTTATCTACCTTACAAGGAGTGAAGTTAATGAATATTTTAATTGTAGATGATGATCGATTTGTCATCTCCTCATTAGAGAAAAAAATAGATTGGAATTCATTAGGTATTGAACAAATTTTCAGCGCTTACAATATTCAACAAGCAAAGAAAATATTCTCAACAGCCAAAGTGCATTTACTCTTATCTGATATAGAGATGCCCCGCGGGAGCGGTCTTGAACTATTAGCTTGGATACGATCAGAAGGCCATGCTATTCAAGCAATTTTCTTAACTAATTTTGCTGATTTTAATTATGCACAAAAGGCAATTGAATTACAAAGTTTTGAGTATTATTTAAAACCAATTGAAATAGATAAGCTTGAATTAATTTTAAAAAAAGCAATAAAAATGGTTAGAAATAACCAATCAAGTGAGAATGCTCTTAGAGTTGGACAGTATTGGCAGCAAAACAGACAAAAACTCATTGATCATTTCTGGAACTCTTTTTTAATAAACAATGAAATTTTAACGACAGAACAACTGCAAGAACAGCTAAATTTAAATACTATTCCTTATTCAATGGAGGATTATTATTTACCAATTTTACTAGATTTATATCCCTATTCCATCATTGATCATACGAAAATCATGTCATCCTTTGATAGCATAAAAAACCTTAGTAAAAAGCTGACTTCTATCATTAAACAAACTTTTGATGAATCTTCTCTCCATTTTGAAAGTTTGCTTGAATGGAACTCCAATAAAGAGCAGATTCTACTTATCTTTAAATGGCGAGATTATTCAAGAGAATTCAATTCAACTACTGAAGTTAAATCTTCCTGTAAGCAATTAATGAATAGTATTAAGCTCGAATTAAACAGTGATGTGCAATGCAGTATAGGCAATTCTAGTACATTAACAAACATTTCTTCCCATATAAAAGAACTTCAACAAATGAGGGAAGAAACGATTGACTTTAGAAACAAAATCTTTTATTTTCCAGTCAATCAAAAGAATATCCAGACATATTTGGAGCCAAATCTACAATTGCTAGATGATTATATCCAAAGTGGCAATAGATTAAGCTTTCTCCATAAGTGCAAACAATATTTAACCAATATATTAGAAAAAAACGCTTTAAATCAACATATTTTATGTAGTTTCAGGCTGGATATAACACAATTGATCTTTACGCATTTAAAACGAAAGGAAATATTAGCGCATAAATTATTTCATGGAAATACAAGCAATTTTTTACAAACACAATCCTCTCGATCGATAGAAGATCTTATTCAATACATCAGCTATTTAGTAGATGTTTCTTTAGACTATATAGCATTTATAGACTCTCAAAAATCTGTTGTTAAAACGATTTGTGTATATATGGAGGAAAACTATCAAGAAAATATCACGAGAGATACTATCGCTAAAATTGTTTATTTAAGTCCTGATTATATTGCAAGAATTTTCAAGAAAGAAACAGGAGTATCACTTGTAAATTACATGATAAAAAAAAGAATAGCAGTCGCCAAAGATTTACTTACGAATACAACTCTTCCTGTTCATATTATTTCAGATAAAGTAGGTTATGGAAATTATTCCTATTTCACAAAAATTTTTAAAAAAGAAACAAATTATGCACCTGTCGACTATCGGAAAATAACTAGAAAACAGGAAAAAAGGTGAGAAATCGGATGCCTGTTCCTTCTAAAAGCAGTTGAGAACAGGTATCCAATAGGTAAGATATCCATTAAGGAAACAGTGACTCCACTTAGCTTTTACATACTACTTTTATACTTTATTTTCTATCTTATTCTTCTTCATTTTAGTATTGATTCCATTTTTCATCCTTGCTATTTGAGTTGTTTTTCTATTGGTGGTGGGCACCGTTGAAGGCTTTCATTTGCTAATTTTTTGATGATTCAATTTGCTTTGTTATTAGGTCAATTTGTCTTTCATTTCGGGCAGACATTTCCCAAGTATAATCCTGATCTGCTTTTAGCATATTTAATTGTCGGAGAATTTCTTGATGACTCTTTTCATTTTCTGCACGCAATTCCGTTAATTCTGTTGTAATCACTTTTTGTTCTTCTCCAAAAGCTTTTAGTTCCTCGCTGAAAAATTGTTGCTCTTTTTTCATGGATTGCTGCTCTTGTTTCATAGACTGTTGTTCTTCTCCAAAAGCCCTTAGTTCTTCTCTGAAAAATTGTTGCTCTTTTTTCATGGATTGCTGCTCTTGTTTCATAGACTGTTGTTCTTCTCCAAAAGCCCTTAGTTCTTCTCTGAAAAATTGCTGCTCTTGTTTCATGGATTGTTGCTCTTGTTTCATGGATTGTTGCTCTTTCTTCATAGACTGTTGTTCTTCTCCAAAAGCTTTTAGTTCTTCTCTGAAAAATTGCTGCTCTTGTTTCATGGATTGCTGCTCTTCAAGTGAATCCAGTAATTTTTTATTCATATTACCTGTTATCGTAATAAGGCTTGTAATCATTTCTTCTATTTTATCCAATCTTTTTTCAATCAATTTCATTCACCTCCTCTAAATTATTTTACCTCAAAGAATGAAAATATACTATGTTAAAAACTAGATGAATTTTTTTCGGATCTGGGAAATAGTAAATTGCATATACTTTTTTATGTAGTAAACAATTCCTTTTTCGAAAAGCCATCGCCGCTAATATTTCTGCCTCCATTTTCAAGATAATTTATAAATCTACAGCAGGTACCATAACACCTGATCCAACTCCCACACCGAACAATACCAATAAAATTATTGCTATATGAGAAAGCAGGCTAAGCACAATAAACCCTGCGGTTAAAAAATAAATTATTTTTGAACAAAATATGACAGATCCAAAATGATGATTTATATCACTACCTTATCCTAAGAAGAGTTATATGCTATATCGTATCTATTATTAATAAATAAGGGAGAGAAGAGAATGTTTTGTTATCAATGTGAGCAAACACCAAAGGGTGGCTGCAAGATAATTGGAGTTTGTGGAAAAGATGAAACAATTGCTAGTCTACAAGATACGATTATTTTTGCCTTAAAAGGAATTGCTGCTTATCGTACCCATGTAGCCCAGTTAGGCGCGACAGATTCTTTTGTGGATGCAACAACACATGAAGCACTATATATGACATTAACAAATTCCAATTTTAATGTACAAGAACATATTGATATGGCGATGAAAGTAGGGAAATCCGCTGTTCGCATCATGGAAGTCCTTGATGAAGCCCATACTAAACGATTAGGAATTCCACAGCCTATCCGTGTCTCACAAAATAAGATAGAAGGAAAATGCATCCTTGTCACAGGTCATAATTTATTTGCATTGGAAGAATTATTAAAACAAACAGAAGGCAAAGGAATTAATATTTATACCCATTCTGAAATGCTTCCTGCACATGGTTATCCTGCACTAAAAAAATATGCCCATCTTAAAGGAAATATCGGAAAAGCCTGGTATGACCAACGCCGTTTATTTGAAAAGTTTCCTGGCGCGATCCTTGCAACAACTAATTGTGTAATGCCTATTAAAGGTTCTTATGCGGATAGAATGTTCTCCTATGAAGTTGCAGGCTTGGAAAATGTCGAAAAAGTGGAAGAAAATGATTTTTCTAAACTAATAAATAGAGCATTGGAACTGCCAGAAACCAATATAGAATCAACAGAAACACTTGTAACAGGCTTCCATCATGAAACCGTTCTCGGGCTTGCACCTGAAGTCATTTCTGCTGTAAAGATGGGGAAAATTAAACGTTTCTTTGTTATAGCGGGATGTGATGCCCCAGGTAAAGGTGGAGAGTATTATCGCGAGTTAGCAACCTCTCTTCCTCCAGAAACCGTTATATTAACGACTTCATGCGGTAAATTTCGCTTTAACGATGTAGATTATGGGGTTGTACCTGGCACCGATATCCCTAGATACATTGATTTAGGGCAATGCAATAACTCTGGTTCAATGATTAAAATCGCCAAAGCATTGGCTGAAGCATTTGAATGCACTATTCAGGAACTGCCGATCAGTATTGTCCTTTCCTGGTTTGAACAAAAGGCGGTAGCTATTTTACTTGGTTTATTTAGTTTAGGCATTCAAGATATTCGAATTGGTCCAAAACCACCGGAATTTATCTCAGATGGCGTAATGCAAGTGCTACAAGAAACATTTCAATTAAAATTAATTCGTACAGCACAAGAAGACTTACAAAAAATGCTGCAGTAATTTTCAAAAACGGTGGTGTACTTCACTTACCGTTTTTTTTTATTAAAATAATTTATCAAGTAATTGTTCTGTATCAATCATCATTTTCCCTTCATGGATACAGATGATTCGTTCTTTTTTCCACTTTGATAATGTCCTGCTAACCGTTTCTCTTGATGTGCCAATCATATTTGCCAGTTCAATATTAGTAAAGTTTTCTGTTAAAAGAACGGATCCATTTTCTAATTTCCTTCCATATGTTTTACTTAATCGAAAAAGTAGCTTAATAAGTTGTTCATATGTATTATTTAAAATTTGCTCACCCAATCGATCTTGAAGATCTACAACCTTTTCCCCTAGCACTTTAAATACTTTCATACATAGTTTAGGATTTCCCATTAAAACTTCTTCAAATTTTTTAGTTGGAATCTTGACCAATACTGCATCTTCTTGAACTTCTGCAAATGCAGGGTATCCACCTTTCCGAAAAAAACCAATATGTGGAAACATTTCGCCTTTTTTTAACACTGCAACGATTTGTTCCTTTCCATTTAAGTCTGTTTTATAAATTTTTATTTTTCCGTTAAAGATTAAAAAAACATTCTTTAACGGCTCATCTTGTAGAAAAATATGACTGCCCTTTTTAAACGCTCTGACAATGCCTATTTCAATAATTTCCGCTAATTCACTCCGGTCTAATTCTTGAAAAAGAGCAAAAGTCGATAATAGATTACTAATAGCTTGAGTATTCATTCTGCACCTCAAAAATTAATTGCTTTTTATTAATTAGTTTATCAGAAATACCGACAATTTCCTCCGATAATCGTCTTATATTTTTTTATAAAAAAGCCTCCACTCCCTTTAAGTAAGGGAGTGGAGGCTTTACAAATTTTTAACAGCAGGAAAATTCTTTCTTACTTGCAGTATTTTACAACAACTTAAATAATACGAGCTGTAACAATGCCTTCGATTTGTTTAATTTTTTCTTCTAAACCAGGGATGATATCTCCATTAATTTCATTGTCAATATCAATCATCGTATAAGCATACTCATTACGGCTTCTGTTTACCATATCAGCAATATTTAAGTTGTAGCTTGATACAGCTGTTGAAAGCTGTCCAACCATATTTGGAACGTTTCGGTGGAAAGCCGCTAAGCGTCGTTTTCCTGTATAAGGAAGAGAAGCATTAGGGAAATTCACTGAGTTTTTAATATTTCCAGTTTCTAGAAATTCTTTTGTTTGACGAGCTGCCATAATCGCACAGTTCTCTTCTGATTCTTGTGTAGATGCACCTAAATGCGGTACTGGAATCGTATTTTTCATTTTCATCACATTTTCATTTGGGAAGTCTGTAATATATTTGCCTACTTTACCACTTTCCAATGCAGCTGCCATATCCTTTTCATTCACAAGCTCACCACGTGAGAAATTCAAAATATGAACACCAGGCTTCATGATGCTAAATGTTCCTTGATTAAACATTCCTTTTGTATCATCCGTTAATGGAACATGTACAGTAATAAAATCACAATTCGCAAATAGTTGTTCAATTGTCATTGCTCGTTGAACATTTCGAGATAAATTCCAAGCAGTATTTACAGAAATGAATGGGTCAAATCCAATAACATCCATATCTAAATCCAGGGCATTATTCGCTACTAGTGCACCGATTGCACCTAATCCAATAACGCCTAATGTTTTCCCCTTAATTTCTTTCCCAACAAATTGTTTTTTTCCTGCTTCTACTAGCTTTGGAATTTTTTCTCCCTCTTCTGCTATTGTCTTTGTCCATTCCACACCATCAAAAAGGTTGCGAGATGAAGCCATTAAAGAGGTTAACACCATTTCTTTTACCGCGTTAGCATTGGCACCAGGAGTATTAAATACAACAATCCCTTGTTCTGTACATTTCTCAACTGGAATATTATTAACCCCTGCCCCAGCTCGTGCAATTGCTTTTAAATTTTCACCTAATTCTGTATTATGCATATTAAAGCTGCGAAGTAAAATTGCATCAGGATTTTCACTGTCATTATCTAAAACAAAATGATCCTTGTTAAATACATGTAGTCCACTTTCAGCAATATTGTTTAATGCCTTGATTGTTTTCACTTTATCTAAAGTTACAGTCCCCATTTTATTAGCTCCTCTTTTTTCATTTTATTTTTTTATTTATGATGAGTTTTACTTTACTTATAAATGGTAAAAACGGTAAGTCGAAAAATTAAATAAACCGCAATTCTAATTGTTATGAAAATCAGTATTTTCCAATAATTATACTAGCAAAATAATATTGACTTTCATATCCCCTCCTAATAAACAGAAAGAGGCAAGGGATATTTCCCTTACCTCTGCCCAGGCGAGCGGCTACGACACTATATGCTCCCTCGCGGTTATCCGCGTTTCGCCAGTCACATATAGCCTTTTCATTTCCTTTACTTTAACAAATTCTATATTAATCTTCAACCTTTATTTTGTAAAAATTCTCTTCTTTTTCTTTCTTTGAAGAATTATTAACAAAAATGACAAATTTCTATGCTTTCCACAAAAAAAGACGTTCTTTCCTTTTTTGATGACGATCCGCGCTTCTCCTGATTATTCCGCGCTCCTCTCGCTTATTCCGCGTTTCTCTCAATTATTCCGCGCTTCTCCCGATTATTCCGCGTTCCTCCCGATTATTCCGCGCTTCTCC
>JBDNRM010000125.1:0-12631 GCA_047718615.1 Bacillus sp. (in: firmicutes)
ATTATACAGATACCCAGAATAGCCACTCGCCCGTTTTATTTTCACAGAAAAAGCGTGGGACGCCTTGTTTAGCTCCGAAGAAAATATTCTCCTGCCTTAAAAACTGTTTTTTACTTTTAGAGGCAGGAGGCAATATTCACAAGAGCTAGGTGCTGGCCGATTATAGACGCCACATCCTTCTGTCTTCATCGGCATTAGTACGTCCTGTACATCGAAGCCTGGATGTGGACACTGCTAAGTTATCCACCGTCCCATTTTGTTTATCATTTTCTAGACAACAAAAAAGGCTGACAGAATTTCTCCCGCAGCCTGATACAGTTAATATTATTTACTTATTTCGAAGATGGAGCCGAAGAAACCTCTGGTGATGTTACCTTTTCATAAAAATCGACGAATTTATCTCGATCATCGCTATCACGGTATGCCATGGCGACGCGAGGATGTTCGTTAAGAACACCTGAAATCATATAAGGAATAATATAACCCCACTCCCATTTTTGGCGCATTTCCAGCATATGTTTTTCAATCACACCAAGAACCGGCTTCATCTCATAGCTCGGCTTTTGTATATAGCTAACAAGAAGCTCTGTGTTGCAGTTTCCAGCTGCACGTCCCATTCCATAAACAGATGAATCAAGGAAGGTAACTCCATTGCGCAATGCAGTTATTGTATTGGCAAATGCTAACTGCATATTATTATGTGTGTGAATTCCAAGCTGTTTATTAGGAATCAGCCCTTTAAACTTTTTCACTTGATGCTCAATATCAGCAGGATCTAGGCTGCCAAAAGAATCAACGATATAAACAACATCTACAGGACTTTCCTTTACCATTTCAAATGCTTCAATCAGCTGATTTTCAGGTACACTGGATAAAGCCATAATATTAAGAGAAGTTTCATAACCCAAATCATGAAACATTTTTACTAGCTCTAACCCTTTATCTACTTCGCGAATATAACATGCCACCCGAATCATATCCAAAGCACTTTGCTCACGAGGTAGTATATCATTAGGATCTACTCGTCCAATATCTACTAAAGCAGATAGCTTCGTGAACTTTTTCTCAGGAATAATTTCCTTCAAGAAATGATCATCAAGAAATCTCCATGGATTCGGTTCCGTTGCATTAAGCAGCTTAGCAGAATTTTTGTAGCCAATCTCCATATATTCAACGCCAGACTCGCTTAGGCCATTATAAAGGTCTTGCACAAATTCAATGCTGAAATTCCAATTGTTTACTAACCCTCCATCACGAATGGTACAGTCTATAATTTTACATCGATTTTCCATGCTAGTAATTTCCCCCTATTTCTGCTACTTTTATATTTCCACTTTCACGCTTTTATGCTTTTACGCTTTTATGTATTAAAATATCCTAATGTGTTTATACCATAGTTTCATCATTTATGTCAATCATGCATTTTAAAATTAGACTGCTATTAAACAAATTTCAACACTAAAAAAGAAAAACAATGGGTGCTAAAGTTATTATTCACCATTATAACATTAATAACGAAAAAGAAATTTTTTCTAATTAAGAAAAGCGCTAGAAACTAATCTAAGTTGAAAAATTTAATACTTTCTTACCTTTTAAGAAAAGGACTGGAGCCATTGCTCACTTCTAAAGAAAATAATTTCACACTTATAGAAACAGAAGCTTAGCTCACAGGATCCATATACATGAACGTCAATAATCTTATGTTTTCTCATTAAAAAAAGGACTGCTTCTACATTAAAAATTACATGCAGAAATAGTCCTTTCATCAAGATACAAGCTAGCCTGTTTATGATTTTTCATGTATCATTTTTTGTTTATATTTAGAACTTAGTTCATTTCCATTTAAGAAAACAATTCCTGTTGCTACTAAAAACAAGATCCCCGTTAATGCAAATACGGCTTGAGCCGGAAATATTCCACCAATCACTCCACCCATCATTGGTCCAAGCATTCCACCTACTTGGTTGGCAGTTTGATTAAGCCCAAATGCCCTGCCTCGAAAATCCTCCGAGGTAGACTTCACCACAAGTCCATTTAAGGCTGGAAATACTGCACAGAAAAATAGACCAAATATAAAACGTGTAATGGAGAATCCCCAGATATTACTGAAAATAATTTGCGCAAACGTTCCGATCGCTCCACCTAATAAGCCGATAAATAAAACGCGGTTAAACCCTACTTTATCTGCTAATCTTCCCCAGTATGGTGCCATTAATACACTTGCTATCCCTGGCAAGGAAAAAACGATACCAGCTAATAAAGAGGCTTTATCCGAAGATCCGCCTAATTCCACAATATATAAAGGAAGAATTGGCTCAATTGTCATGATCGAACACATTGATACAACCGTTAACACTAATACAAGCACCAAGGTTTTATTAGCAAATGCAATTCTTAAATCATTCATGACAGAACCTTTTTCCTTGCTTGGCGTAAAATTCTCTTCTTTTACGAAAAATATAATCAGCAATGTCGAAAGAAGTACAATAAAGCCAGCACTGGCAAATGCCATTCTATTCCCTGCTAAATCGGCAATAAATCCTCCAAGCAGCGGACCAATGATTCCCCCTGTCGCTGATGCAGTGGAAATCATGGAGAGTGCATACCCTGTTTTTTCAGAAGGAGTATTGGTTCCAACCAATGCAATGGCTCCTGGAATAAATCCAGATAGTAAGCCTTGCATAATCCGCAGTACTAATAATTGATAGGGATTTGTTACAAATGCCGCTAATGTATAAATGACAAAAAGAACAAACCCTGCACGGATTATCATTGGTTTCCGGCCATACTTATCAGCGACTCTGCCCCAGAATGGCGCTGAGATTGCACCTGCAAAAAATGCTGCGCTAAATAATAACCCGGACCACATTTCCGTATGTTCGTGTACATTTAGTTCTAAAAGAAAAATAGGCAAAAAAGGAATAACCATAAAAAAACTTGCTGCAGTAAAAAACACACCAATCCACAATACTATTAAATTACGCTTCCACGTAGCCATTTCAATCCGTCTCCCGAGTATCATATGCTTTACAATATTTTAAAAGCACATGATATGTTGATACTCACATCATAGCATACGCGGTTATTATTTTCACTATCGAAATATTTGTTTTCCGAATTAATTTTTGACATTTTTTCGACAGAAAAACTGCTTGAATATTTCTTGAGGCTGTTGAATGACCATAAGTGCAAAAAAAATAAGCTTATCAAGCTTGTCTTTTCTATTAACTATCCTGAGGGTTTCGCAGGTGGAATACACTTCGCTTTCCTGCGGGAGTCTTCGTGTATTCCACCTGCTCTCTACATTTATGGTGTTAATATCTGTGTTTGTTATGAAAATGACCTTATTTTAATCAAAAGACTTACTTATTATTGAAAGAAATATCCATTAATTGTTAATATAGACAATGAGGTGAATGATGAATGACTGAAAAAAATAATAACAGCAAATGGATAGTTTCAATTCTTCTAACTACTATAATGGTCTTTATTATTGCAGTGACATTATTAATTTCTAGATCTTTTCCAAATTCATTTGGATTAGGGAAAGTAATTGTAATTCATGTAATAACCATGATAGGGTTTATCTTTTCTTTCTTTATTGGACGAAAAAGCTCAAGACCTTATAGGCAATTTAGTATCATATCCAATTTTGTTCTTTTTTTGAGTCTTTGCGTAGTGACATTTCTATTAGCAGTAGCAAATGGCATTTCAGAACCTTAAATCCAAATATCAACCCGACTAAAGGTAACGCGAATAGGATGGCCAGTAAAACATAACCAATCCAGCCGTTTCCTTCGCTTATTTTAAAGCCAGTCTCACCATATGTAGCACCTATAATATAAGATAGAATAAAGACTGCAACAGACCCTAAGAAGCAAGAAAAAGATATGCTGGTGTTTTTGCTTTTCATATTCCAAACCTCCCCTTTGTGTTGTGAATATAATGGAACATAATATACATAATACACAAATATTGGGATTATACATAGATATATCGAACTGTTTTAATGGAATATTTTTCTAACACTTACTTTTCAGATAAAAAAATGACTATCCATAAGATAGTCGCGCTTTTATATTATTTTAGTTTTTCTCTAGAATTTTTTCATTCCTGTTTTTCTTTTGTTCCTATTTTCGTACAGAAAGCAGCAGCAATTAAAAGCAAGATGGCTACTGTATAGGCTAGAGCTCCTTGCTCAAATATATTAATTAATACCAGGTTAGCACCAATCGCTAATATAATCAAAATAACCACATATTTATTTAAACGCAAAATTCTCCCCCCAGTAAATTTTCAGCTTCTTTAACTTTTTCCTTTTCTACATGAACAATCAAGTTTCCTAACAGGATCATTTTACACCATTTTTCTTTTTCAACTTAAATATATCGTTTCTTCCATCGTCATCCTAATATATTGTTGAATTGCATTGTCAAGCTGACTATCGTCCTTTTCAAGCCAATTTTCTGGAATTACCAAGTAAGCACTAGTTTCTCTGTTTAGATAACGATAGACAATTTGTGCTTCATCGATTTCTTCTTTTTTCATCTCAAAAGCAATATTGGATGCTGTTTGTTTGAAACAAGTTTGAATATTGAGTTTCATCCATTCCCCAAAATCAAGCCTATTTTTTTCTAAGACATAGCCTTTTTTCAGCAGGATTTTGTTTTGATTAATTAGGAATAATTTCACTTTGCAATCATTAATTTTTTCAAGAACGACGATATTTTTCTTGTCTTTCGTAAATGTGAGAACTTTTTCTTTTTGAATAAGTGACTGAATGGCTTCCAAGCCGTCACGAAGCTTTGCCGCTCTTTCAAAATCAGCCAGAACTGCCGCTTCCATCATCAGGTTGTGCATTTCTTTTAATAAGCCTTCATCCGTTCCTTTAAGAAGGGCAATAAAGCTTGTCATAATTCGCTGATATTCTTTCGCTGCAGTGCTTTGAAAACAAATCCCAATGCACAATCCTAACGAGTAATTTAAGCAGGGGTTATTTGTATTCCCTTGATTGCTGCATTGTAGTTTAAAACACTCTTGCAAATGTTGGATTGCTTTTCCAACCACTTTTTTGCTTGTATATGGTCCAAAAGAAAAACAGCCATTTTTTAGATCCTTTTCATAAGTGCACTCAATCCGGTAAATCCCCTTATTCATTCGAAAGGTTATATACGTGTAAGATTGGGGACTTTTCATTAATTTATTATAAAAGGGCTTTATTTTCTGTATTAATTGGCATTCCAGCATAAAAGCTTCAAATTCTGTATCTGTTAAAATATAGTCAAAATCCTTTATTTGCGTAACAAGCTTTTCCACCTTTTTCGAATGATTCGTTGAGTTTTGAAAGTAGGATTGAACTCTATTTTTTAGATTTTTTGATTTTCCCACATAGATAATATGCCCCAAATAATCTTTCATTAAATATACTCCTGGGGAGCTAGGAAGGTGTTTAACCTTCTCTTTCACATTCAAGATCTCTCCTCCTACTAGAAAATATAAAACTAGCTTTTTCCATGACTTTTCCAATATTCATAGATAACCTGTTTAAATATTTGTGTTAATTCTTTATTTTTCTTCGTTTGCAGCCACTCTGTTTGGTCAATTGGCAAATTTAATTTCAATGTGATTTTTTCATTAGGCATTTCATATTTTCTTATTTCCTCTAAAGTAATTCCTTCCTCTATGTTTGGAAACAAAGAATCATTTTCATTCACTATATGAAAATCTTTATACTCTTCTATATCGTTCCATTCACAAAATAAATGAAGTTGAGGTAATGCTCCTGATAAACTTCTTACATGCATGAATGTATTTATAACTCGACCATCTTGTAATTCTATCTCTAAGATTAGGTTTTCTTCATGATTATATTTTTTCAAAGCTACTTCACTAACAATCATATCCAACTCTAACGTGTATCCCGTATTCGACTCAAAGATATAGATTGCACTATTAAAAATATGGATTATCTCTCCATCAATTTTTACTTCTTTAACCTCTATCATAAAATACGCTCCTTCCATGCATTATTTCGACATAAAAAGAGTATTTCCCTGCAAAAACAAAGGGAGGTTCCTCTTGCCTCTTTTTGAAGCAGAAAAACCGTCCCTGTTTAATTTATCTATATTTTAATGCTAATCCCTTTAAGAAATTCCGAGCGTATCTATCCCCGCACGCTACGTAATTTTTATGGCCTTCTTTTCTTAATAGCGCACTTAGTTCACCTTTTGTGATGATTACTCCTGCTTCTTCTAATATATCAAGCATGTCCTCACTTTTTAATGCAAGTGCTATTTTCAATTTCTTTAGCAATACGTTATTAACACTGCCATTATTCTTGATAGACATTGCCGGTTTTTCAGGTTGACCTGGTTTCGGATCTTGTTTCCCTCTTTTAAACGTAATAAGACCATTCAAAAAGGACTCTAACATGAAATTGGTACATTCTATATGATTCTCATCTATATACTCTTCATTGCCAAATTCCTCTTCTTCACTGTCCTTTGATTTTGTAAGCAGCTTTAGCACTTCTTCTTTCGTTACTTCCACGCCTCCAAGTTTAAATATCTCTATCATATCTGTATTCTTTATATCTAGAGCGTATCTTAATCGAATTAAGATATCATTATTATTCATATTCACTACTATTTACCTCCTGAAAATATGTACTGGCACAGCGTTCAAAACGTATCATCCGAAACCTTCTAATTTACATAACTACATGTAGTATCACCAAGAAAATTCGTTCTATAAAGAGGTTGTTCAAAAAGTCCGGTAAAAATGACACATCGAATTTCTTCGTTGGTTTGCTTCTCCGCTTCTCACGTATTCAACTAGAGGATCTTCAACTAAAAACGCTCACGTCCTGTGAGCAACGTTGAAGTCACCACATCCTGCGGAAGGCCGATGCTCCAAGCTAAACCGCCTCGAACTTCTTGGTCCTTTTTATCCTCCTTTTTGAACACGCACTATAAGCTTACCTCAGCTGATGCCCATTAAAATAATAGTTTAACATGTTAATGACATGTTTTATAGCTGATCAGAATTTGTATTTGTATCATTTATATGAAAAATCCCCCTGACCTTCAAATTTGAGGGCAATTTAATGCTTATTTAAAATGCATTTTTATTCTATCATCTCAACAGTATACACTTCAAAATAAAACAGCTCCCTCACTTTTTAAGCAAAAGAGCCGTCTCTAATAAGCTTCTTCCCCTTCTTTAATTGCTTACTTCTCTCTCTTTCATTACTCGAAACATCACAATCATGCAAACTATACTGGCCAAAAGTACAACCACACTAACAAAAACAGGAAATACAACTGGCAGTCCGAATAAATTTATAACCTTTAAGTCACTGAATAGATATTCAGCCTTCATCATATAAAGCGAGGAAAACAGCATGATATTTCGCAGCCATTCCCATTGAATCATTTCATATATGACAAATGGGAGAATAAACACACTTGCACTTATAAAGAAAGTAATTAACACATTTTTATTCAGCATAGAAAGAAAGAGAATCAATAATGCAAAGCAGAGTGCTGCTAGTAAATGCAACCCAAATTGAATCAAATGATATTGCAAAAAAGTAAACGGATAAGGAGAGAAAGTGAGATAAAAATTATATTGCATCGCCATATCCCATCCTTCCTTACCGTATTGGATAGAATGTAAAAACAATACCCATAGTTCCCAAATCGCAACAACTGCCATTGTATAAAGCATGGAAGCCAATATCTTTGCCCAAACAATCGTTTTTCTTCCTTTTTTGGAGCTAAGCATATAATGATCGATGCCTGAACTATATTCATTAGAATAACTTGTAGATAATCCTATCAGCAGCATTGCAGCCGTTGCCACAAAGCTAAACATACTCGTAAATTCGATGATTCTCATTGGTCCATCATGATAAGAAAAATACGAAACATCAATCTGCTTAAGCATTGATGTTTCCATTTCTGCTTTATCCGTATTCTTATTTTTTAGTTCTGCTATTTTTTGTTCAGCCCTTTGCATTATCCCCTGACCAAATGCAATATTTTCATAAATTCCATATTTTATCCATACCTCTTTCGCCAGCACTTCACCATTTTCCAGCTCCTCCATCTCTTTACTTAATACTGTATTCTCTTTCTCTGCTTGTTGAATCTTTTCTGATGTTAAAGGTCCTGTCCATTCTTGATAAATTTCTTTTTTTTCTGCCGTTTGTTGCTGAAAAATAAAACTAGTAGAAAGAATCATGAAACCGGTAAAAACAATATATATAATTTTTTGATTGAAAATTTTGTACAGTTCCCACTTAAATAGATCCATTATACAAGTACCTCCTCGTCAAAATAATAGAGGTATAAGTCTTCTAAATTAGGTATTTCTTCTTTTGCATGATCATTCGGTTTTTCTTCATGAATGATTCGCAATTGTATATCTTTATCCAAACGTACGATATTTCCGATTTTATAGCGTGATTGATAGAAAGCAACTTCTTCCTCTCTTACTGTTAAATTCCAAACTTTGTTTTTCATTCCTTTTAAAAGTTCTTGTGTTGTTTCTTTTTTAATTAAACGACCCTCTTTTAAGATCAGTACTTCTTTTGCAATAAATTCAATATCAGAAACAATATGTGTAGACAATAAAACAATTCTGCTATCAGCTATTTGTGATAATAAGTTTCGAAACCTAATTCTCTCTTTTGGATCAAGACCTGCTGTCGGTTCGTCAACGATTAATATTTTTGGATCATTTAGCAAAGCTTGAGCAATGCCTATTCTCCTTTTCATTCCGCCAGACAACTTGCCTGTTTTTTCTTTTCTTTTGTCTGTTAATCCTACTAGTTCGATTACTTCGTTTACTTTCTTTTTTGCTTCTTGTTTCGTTAAACCCTTAAGTGAAGCGATATACATTAAAAACTTTTCTGTTGTAAAGCTTTTATATAATCCTACATGTTGAGGAAGATAGCCGATTATTTCACGATACTGATGATTTAAAACATGAATATCTTGACCATCTAGCAAAATCCTTCCAGTTGTTGCCTTGGAGACACTCGCAAGTATGCGCATAAAGGTCGTTTTTCCAGAACCATTGGCACCTAGTATTCCATAAACACCTGTTGAAAGTTCTACATGGATATCATTTAACGCTATTTTTTCGCCAAAGTTCTTGGATAGATGCTCAATGGATAGCTTCATTTTCAAATCCCCTTTTAAACATATTTATAGCTTTGAAGAGTGCCATTATTGCAGATATTATGCAGATAAAAATAAAAACTGCAACAGGCACACCTTCTATTTTTTTTATAAATGACGTTTGACTCAACATACTGCTGCATACAACCCAAAGAACGATTCCCGCAGTAATAAAATAAACGTTTCGTATTTTACTCACTAACATGAGAGAAAGAGCGGTAATGACGCTAAAAGGAGTTATCCAATAGAGAAGCAACTTTCCTATTAAAATAGTTGGATAAGAAATGGAAAGAACCCATGTTGCCAGTAAATTAATAACTGCATTAAACCCTCCTACTACCACCATTTTTGATAAAATAATTTCTTGAAAACTAAATTTTAGCGATATCTCTAATTCTGCCATGCCAATATTTCTGCTTTTTATCACTTCTATTAATCCAGTAATAGTAGGAATAGGTGCAAAAATCATGATGATTAGGTAAGGACTCTCCTTTGTTAAAAATATCCCCAACAAGCATGTGACTAAAAATATACTATTTGCTATCCAAAACAACGGGCTCACATAAAAAACTTCATTGAGAGAATGTTTTAAAATTATTTTTGAATAATCATAAAGTTGCTTCCAAGTTTTCTCTTTCTGAGGTACATATGGACGAAGCACCTGAATAGTCGTCATGATTTCCTCTTCACTTGGAAATTCTACATCAAATTCTGTTAAGGAGTATCCAAGTTCTTGTTCTATCTCCAAAAAGGCTTCATCTAATTCAGCTTCTTCCTTTTTCACGTTTTCGTACATCTGCTTCTTCCTCCCTTCTTAGCATCGCTGCTAATTTCGTTATTCCTTGTCTCAGCCGTGATTTAACAGTTGAATCACTTGTTTTCGTTATTACAGCAATCTCTCTAATTTTAAAATGCTGGTAATACTTTAATAGAATAGCTTCTCGCTGGTATTCTGGAAGGGTCTGCATTGCTTGCTTGACTTGTTCTCTCGCTTCTTTTCTTTCAAAAATATACGTTACATTATTTTGTTCGTTCTCTGCTACTTCCGGCAATTCCGTTTGTTGGGAACTCACTTTGTATTCCTTGCTTCTCCAATAATCTCGACAATGATTTATGGCAATTGTAAAAATCCAGCTGCTAAACTTCCCTTCATTTGTGTATGTACTGATTCTTTGCATCATTTTAATAAAAATTTCTTGTGTTAAATCATAGGCTGTTTCCTTATCGACTATTTTTCGATAGACAAAGGCATAAATAGGCTTATAGTATTTCCTCGTTAATACCTCCATGGCTGCTTGGCTTCCAGCCTGTATTTCCTTCACCAATTCGTGATCTTCAGGCATTTTTATCACCTCATTTTAGTTAGACGAATATATTTTGAAAAAGATTTAATTAATTGTCTATATTTTTCATTCTTTTAGATAAAAAGGGATAATGAGTTTGGTTTACATATTTATCATACTGTAAAAAACTAAAGGCGCTTGTCAATTAAAGACACCATATCCTTTACGTCGAAGCTGAATGTGGACACAACCATTAAGTTATCCCACCATCCCATTTCGTTGATAATTTCATGGACAAAAAAAATAGCTCATTCATCAAAATGAATGGGCTATGCTTAATCCTCCTTTTTGAACACGCCTTTAAAGCTACGTCAGTTATTTGGAGATCGCCTGGCTTTTTCTAGAATAAGAGAAGGCTATTCCATGGCTTTTATTTCTGGAGGCATTGGGCGACTATGCCCATACAGACCTATATAAATGTGATCAATTTCTTCTCCATTCAGGTCTCCGTATTTCAGCAAGTCTTCAGCAATCGCATGAACAAAACGATCGTGTTCTTTAACCAGCCTTTTAACTTGCTGCATTTGGTCTTTTAGCAGCTCGTTTATTTTTGGCCGCAGTGCCTTGAGGGCATCAGCCTGTGATCCTATGGAGAGCCAGCTGAACAGTTCCTCTCCCATTCCGACCATACCAAGATAAGCGCCTGCGAGCAATGTAGCCTGCCGCAAATCAGAGGTTACGCCGTTCAACTTTTTACCAAGAAACTCCTCTTCTACCGCTCGAGCTGCCAGACATACTTGAATACCTGCTAGCATCTCACTGTCACTTTGATTATATCTCTCTTTTGTTGGCTTTGTCGCAGCAAGCCCTAAAGCACTTCCCCTCCGAATAATTGTCACCTTCCAGACACGGTCATGGGGATTCAGTAGATACTGTGCTACCGCATGGCCAGCTTCATGATAAGCGACATTCCGTTTCTCATCATCGCTCATAGAACGGAGCGGCTGTTTAAGTCCCCATTCATACGTTTCCATTGCATTCCGAAAGTCCTCATAATGAGCAGATTCCGCACCTCTCTGATGGGCAATTACCACTGACTCATTAACGATATGCTTTATCTGTGCAGGACTATAGCCAATTGTATCAATTGCTGCCTTTTCTGGTGTTAAACTGGCATCTCGTTTAATCTTTTCTAAATAATACTGAAAAACATCCAATCTTCCATCATAATCTGGAGAATCCACCACAAGCTTCCGGTCAAAGCGACCTGGTCTAAGGAGGGCAGGATCAAGCACATCTGGCAGATTAGTAGCTGCAATTGTGAGCACGGCCGGACGCTCAGCCTTCTTTCGCCGCAATCCAAGTGAACGAAGCAGCTTCGCTAGCTTTGTGTTATCAATATTCGGCGGGTCCATCTGCAATAGAAGTTCGTTTAATAAACCTGAACCACCTCCCATGCCGAGCATCCCCATTCCTCCCCCTCCTGAAGATTGACGAGCCATGCCAATCGCATCAATTTCATCAATAAATATAATGCAGGCTCCATATACTTTTGCAAGCTTGCGAGCCTTCTTGTAAATTCCCATTACCTTCAGATTGCCAACACCAAAAAACATGTTTTGAAAGCTAGGAGCAGACGCATATGCAAATGGTACTTGGGCTTCATTCGCGATTACTTGTGCCAGATAAGACTTCCCGGTACCAGGAGGTCCACTAAGAAGCAATCCTCTGATCGACTCACCGCCCATTTCCTTAAATTCCTTCACTCCTCTAAGCAAAGTGACAATCCGATTGGCATTTTCAACAATTACTGGGTTTCCCCGATAATCCTTCCAGGTTGAACCTGTTTCTCCAGGCAAAATCCAATAAGTACGCCCTCTTGCCAGAAACCAGAAGAGAGCAACAAACTGAATAATCATAAACATCATCGCGAAGAGGAGCTGTAACGCATATCCGACAATCGTTAATGTAATTCTCCAGTAAGTCGGACCACCAGCATATAAAAGTATGCCTATAACAATAATAATGACAGTCCACAGAATAACTTTACGCCACTTGATCCATTGATAGTTTTTCATGGACACCCCTCTTTCGATTACTGAATTTTCAGTTTTTTTTAAAAACTGTTTCTTTTACTTAAATAATATCATATAAAAACAGTCT
>JBDNRM010000126.1:0-12486 GCA_047718615.1 Bacillus sp. (in: firmicutes)
AGGCGCTGGAGCTAGACACTAATCTAGTTTGAAAACTTTATACTTTCTTACCTTTTAAATAAAAAAGCATGTTAGATTTTATTGCCGATTTGTTCATCATTTAAAACAAGACTTCGTCAGGATTCTTTCCTGTCCGCTCGTTCATATTTAATTGATCAATTTGATTCATTTCCTCCATGCTTAATTGAAAGTTAAAAATATCTGCATTTTCTTTTAACCTTTTAGGAGAAACAGATTTCGGAATTACGATGATATCATTCTGCAAATGCCATCTTAAGATGATTTGTGCAGCTGATTTACCATGTTTATTTGCAATATAGTTGATTGTTGGTTCATTTAGAATTCTCCCTCGTGCAAGCGGAGACCATGCTTCTACCTTTATATCATTCGTTTTACAGTACTCTCTTAACTCTTCTTGTGCTAGTCTAGGGTGCAGCTCTACCTGATTGACAGTTGGCTTCTCATTCGCATTCGCTAATAAACGGTCTAAGTGATGTTCGTGAAAATTGCTTACACCAATTGCCTTAACCAATCCTTCCTCATATAATCTTTCGAATGCTCTCCAAGATTCAAGATATTGGTCTTTTCCAGGCCAATGAATTAAATAGAGATCGATATAATCGGAGTCAAGCTTTTTTAAACTTGTTTCAAATGCTTTAAGAGTGGCATCATAACC
Organism: Bacillus sp. (in: firmicutes); assembly: GCA_047718615.1. Classification (GTDB taxonomy): domain Bacteria; phylum Bacillota; class Bacilli; order Bacillales; family Cytobacillaceae; genus Niallia. The sequence goes on from JBDNRM010000126.1 coordinate 677, forward strand.
ATGGTCATCGTTCCAAAGCTTTGTTGTTATAAAAAGCTCTTCTCTTGAGATAACGCTTTCTTTTATTGCTTGACCAACGCCCTCTTCATTTGCATAAAAAGCCGCCGTATCAATTGCCCGATACCCTAAATTAATGGCTGCGTTTATCGTGTCCACTACTGTTTTTCCTTCGTCCACTTTATAAACGCCCAATCCAAATTGCGGGATTTCCACCCCATTATGTAGCTTAACTTTATTTTCGATGCTTTTAATCACAAAAAAACACCTCCAAATTTTGAATTATCTATATATTATCATCTTTTCATAAAGATAATCCAATAAAAAGCGCTATTAATACTGTAGACATATTGTTTTACTACAGCAACTATTCATTGCTTCTATATTATTAATTTTTCAGCAGAAATAGAACAGCTTTTTCCCACCATTTCCATGGAAGAATCGTTTTTAAAAATATGGTTTGCTTCACTCCTTTTCCAATGGCGTAACGAAAGGTGGGATTTCTTTTTTTAGCAATTTGCAATAATTTTTTTGCTACCTCCAATGGATTTCCATAATCTTTACTACTTTTTTCTAAATATCCTTCCAATTGCTTCATATTTATATAATAGGGTGAAAGATTTGATTGCGATTTTTCTGTTATCTTTTTTCCAGTGTTCCAAATATTTGTTTGATATGAACCCGGCTCCACTATGGAAACGTAAATAGAAAATGGGAGCAACTCTAATCGTAGTGACTCACTCCATCCTTCCAATGCAAATTTAGAAGAAACATATGGTGAAAGCCCGGGAAATCCAATTTTCCCACTAATGCTGCTCATCATAATAATTTTTCCAAATCCCTGCTCTCTCATGTATGGTAATACAGTTTGGGTAACCCCTATTGCTCCAAAATAATTTGTATCTAACTGATTTTTATATTCTTCAATCGGAATTTCCTCTGCAAACCCAGCTCCTGCATATCCAGCATTGTTGATAAGAACATCTACTCTTCCCAATCCTTGCACATATTTCTGGAAATTTTTTAAGCTTTCCTTGCAAGTAACATCAAGAGGAAATAGGGCTATAAAGGAATCTATTCCTTTTAATTTTGCATTTTCTACTAATAAGGAGCCCTTACTTACATTTCGCATTGTTGCAATCACTTGATAGCCATCTGCTGCAAATTCTAGGGCTGTTAATAAACCAAACCCGCTATTTGCTCCTGTTATGATTACTACTTTATTCACTTGATTTTTCTCCTTGCATTAATTTTTAAAGTATTCTCTTTTTAATATGGACATTAAATAAATGGATTCAAAATGATGATTAATTTTTACAGCTTCTCTTTGCAATCCTTCTTCTATAAATCCTTCTGATTCATACAAATTTTTTGCTCTTTTGTTATGATCTACTACATCCAACCAAAAACGATTTGCTTTTTTTTCTGTAAATACCCATTTTTTCATTAATTTTAGCATTTGACGGCCATAACCTTTTCCTTTATCAGAAAAAGCAGTTCTTTTTAGTTCAATGCTTTCATTGCTGTCATTTACTCCATTAATAAGCAAATAACCTACTGGCTTATTTTGTTTTTTTTCTATTACAATTAAATGAATTAAATTTTTATCATGATGAATTGCATGTAAATGTTCTTCCATTGACCATTGAATTATATATGGCAGGTTATCTTTATGTGATTCTGTGGTAATGATATAAGAAAGATCACTTTCCAACGTTTTTCTAATCAAAATGGAACTATTCTCGATCACTGCTTTCACCCCATATTAGCTTTTATTTCTAATTTATTCTATTATAGAAAAATAGTCACAACAACTTTTCTGACACATACACAAACAAAAAAAAGGCAGGCTAATTAAGAAAAGCGTGGGGCACGTTGAACAGTTCAGAAGGAAAATGTTCACATGGTTTAAAAACAAAATCAAGTTGTTTTTAAAGTTTGTAAACGAAATATTAATTTTTTGTAAATTTTTCGATAAAATACTATTAACTTCGACAATGTTCCGCTACAATATGAAAGGCTTAGTTTATAAAATGGGGGTAACAAAAAATGGTTTTTAAAAGACAAGATAAATTTGCAGTACTTTTAAATAATATTGCAACTAACTTAAAAGAAGGTGCAGATTATTTTGCTGATTTCAAAATTAAAAATGTCAGTGACTTAAAAACATTTTCTGAAACAATTAAGGAAATTGAAACAAAAGGCGATACATATGTTCATGATGTTATTACAGAATTGAATAAAGCCTTTATTACACCTATTGAAAGAGAAGACATTCTCGCTTTAACGATGAGCATGGATGATGTATTAGATGGAATAGAACATTGTTCTGCATTGCTTGAAATGTATAATATTATCAGCGCAGACGAGTTTATGCTTCGTTTTGTAGAAGCAATTAAAAGCTGTGCCATTGAAATTCAAAAATCGGTGGAGCTATTATCCACAAAAAAATTACCAAAAATCAGAGAATATGCGATTCGCATCAAAGATACTGAATCAAAATGCGATGGTATTCTTCGCCAATCCATCAAACATTTATTTTCTGTTGAAAAGGATCCTATTCGTATTATTCAATATAAAGAAATCTATGAAAATCTAGAAGAAATCGCCGATTACTGTCAAAGTGTTGCAAACACACTTGAAAGTATCATTATGAAAAACGCTTAAGGAGCATCTACTAATGAATACAATTCTAATCATTACTGTTTTGATTGTGGTTTGTGCCTTAGCATTCGATTTTATCAATGGTTTTCATGATACTGCCAATGCCATTGCAACTGCAGTCTCAACAAAAGCATTAAAACCTAGACATGCCATCATTATGGCAGCTATTATGAATTTTATAGGGGCAATGACTTTTACTGGTGTTGCTAAAGCAATCACAAAAGATATTGTTAATCCATTTAATTTAGATAACGGTTCACTTGTTATATTAGCAGCTCTTATTGCTGCGATTTTTTGGAATCTATTAACATGGTATTTTGGAATTCCAAGTAGTTCTTCCCATGCTATTATTGGTTCGATTGCTGGAGCGGCTATTGCCTCTTCAGGGTTCTCAGCATTAAACTACAATGGATTCACCAAAATAATTGAAGCACTTATTTTATCACCGATTATTGCTTTTGTTATTGGGTATCTTGTTTACACTATCTTTAAGTTGATTTTTAAAGATTTAAATTTAACCAAAACGAACCGACGATTTCGTATATTCCAAATTTTCACTGCAGCACTACAAGCCTATACACATGGTACGAATGATGCGCAAAAAGCAATGGGGATCATCACAATGGCTTTGATGGCAAATGGGTATGTTTCCCAAAATGCTGGTATTCCTTTTTGGGTTCAATTTTCCTGTGCGGCAGCAATGGGGCTTGGTACGTCTGTAGGCGGCTGGAAAATCATTAAAACCGTTGGGGGCAATATAATGAAAATTCGTCCTGTTAATGGTGTAGCTGCAGATATCACTGGTTCGATGATTATTTTCGGTGCAACATTTATTCATCTTCCAGTTAGTACAACACATGTTATTTCTTCTTCTATTTTAGGAGTAGGTGCTTCTCATCGTTTGAAAGGTGTAAAATGGGGAACAGCTCAAAGAATGTTAATTACTTGGGTTATTACCTTGCCTATTTCTGCAGCATGTGCAGCAATTTGTTATTATATATTAAACTTTTTCTTTTAAAAGAACTGCACGTAACATCCTGTTTCAACATCGACTCGGCAAAAAAAGCATTCCATATTTCCTATGGAATGCTTTTTTTATTCTAGCTGTAGGAAAATCAAGTTCTTTTTAATAAATTTTCTGTCACTTCTCTTATAATGAGAGGCAATGTATGAAACGTATATGGCTTATAAACTCGTTCTGTCCATTTATGTCCTCCTTTTCCATATACCCCAATATTGAATGCTGGAATATTTAGTTCTTTCATTTCTTCTAAGGCTAAAGGAAATAGTTGGTCCATGCCTGGAAAATTGGCTTTGACAGCTTCTATTTCTGCATTATTTCCATGAAAAGCTAAAAAACTTCCATCACATAAATAGGGGAAGTACTTTCTCAAAGAAAAATTTTCTTTGTATTTGTTGCCCATGTTTTGTAGTACCTCTGCAATAATCTGCTTCAATTGATTAGACTGTTTATCATTTTGTAATGTGTTAGATGGTAAAAAAGGTGGTGCAAAAAAGATAATAATTCTCGGCTTTTTTTCTGGGTCTAGATACTGCAGGGCTTCTACCATCTCAAACGTAATCAAACGATCATCCATTTTTTCATTTTTCGCTTGAATCAGTATTTCTTTCATCCTCTTTTCCGGATCCACTTTTTTCGCTTTTAACTGTATGATATATTCTTCTAAAGTAAGAACCTCTGTTTTCCAATTCAAGCTTTGTGTTGGGAGTTTATTAGCCAAACAGTATGCTTGATAATAATTCGTTAATTCTGTTTCAATTTTACCTGATGCCTCTACAGCTATCTCCTTCAGTTTCCTTAAAACCTCACTTGGAGATGCTTTATAGATAAAATAATTAAAATACATTCTTAAGCTTACTGGTGTCTGCACATCATAACTGCTTTTATTTTCTTTAAGATACAAACAGCTTGGCGGTAGTACAAGTTCATTCTCTAAGTGTTCAGCAAGGGAAAAGTTTTGGTTAATAGCACGATTTATTTCAGAGCCAATTAAGGTAGGATCTAATCCTACAAGACTCTCTCCAACATGAGCCTCTCTTCCAAATACTGAAAAGCATGGGAGAAGCTTGCCGGCACCACCGCAATAAATATATTTAGTTGAATCCCCTTCATATAGTGGGGATATAAAATCATTATTTATTGCTGCTATATACTGTAAATTTTTTTCTTTCTTTAATCTTGTTAATTCATTTAATGCACCTCTAATGCCTATATGCTGATTTTCCTCATCTGCATTAAAAAGTACTAATATATTCCCTTCCAATTGTTCCTTGTTATTAGAATAATATAAAAGATTAGCTAAATGAATGCTAATCCCACTTTGCATATCAAGGGCTCCCCTGCCAAACAGCCACTCTCCTGATAGAGCATCTTGCTGTACTTGGGGATCCGCTTCATAGGTGGAAAAATAGGCTTGTAGCTTTTCAGGATTATGTGCTATTGCTTTGATGCTTCCATAATCATCAATTCCTACTGTATCAATATGTGCATGAAAAATAACCGTTTTTTTCGCTTTTTTTTCACCTTCTATAAAAGCAAATACATTAATTCTTTTTCCCTCTTCCACTGTTTGTTTCCATATTTTTTCTGGGTTATTTTGAAAATAAGGAAATGACTGAATTGTTTTATATAAAAATTCGCCCTTTTCTCTTTCAGCTTCTGTTCCATTATAACTTTTCATTTGGACAAGTGTATTCGTTAAATAGTCAATCTGTTTATGTAATGCTAATTCCTTTAGATGTTCGTACATATCTCTTCATCCCCTGACTTAACGCGATTATCTTAAGTTTAGCGGTTCTGTAGCTGGTCTTACAATAGTTTTTCAGTTAATTCAAAAAAATAACGAAAAATGATGCATCGCTTGTGCACAAAAATAAATACACACTTATCCACTGTCTTTTTATATGCACTAAGTCTAATTTTTTTCATGTGAACATACATATAAACTAGCATGGACAAGTTAGGGTGATGCGGTTATCGTAGAAAAAATAGCAGTTGTTTTTATCGGAAGTATGCTTGTTGGAATCGGAGTCAATGGCTTTTTAGTTCCTCATCATCTTTTGGACGGCGGTATTATCGGAATTGGTTTAATACTCCATTATCATTATTCTATTCCTACAGGCATGACAATGATTCTAATTAGTATTCCTCTTTATTTATTTGTATGGTTTTATAATAAACAATATTTCTTCTTTGGAATATTCGGCTTCCTTACTTCTTCTTTTATGATAGATAGTTTATCCTTTTTAAGAGATTCCTTTTCTTTATCAATGGTTTTAAGTTCTATTATTGGAGGAATCATTATCGGAGTTGGCATTGGAATTATGCTACGATTTGAGACAAGTACAGGAGGCACAGATTTATTAGCACAAATCATTTCTAATTTTGCTTCTATTCATATTGGTGTGATTATTTTTGTTCTTGATGGACTTGTTTTAGTATGTGGAATTAGTATTGTAGGGGCTGATAAACTATCTGCTTCTTTTATAGCTATTGTATTTGTTGCTATTTTTACTACGTTGATGACTGGAAAAAAACAGGTGGAGTAGACTCTCCACCTTTGGGCTGCCTCAAAAACGTTCGCTCTCATCGTTGATGGACTCTCATCATACGACCTTGAAATTCCCAATCTTTCTTTTTTTCCTTCTATTAGGATTATGATTCTTTAAAATTTGGAATTAACACTTGTCCTTTCTTTCCTATTTTTAATAAAGTCTGCATGATGGTTCTTGATAATTCACTAGGTCGATATGGCTTAACTAAATAATCCATCGCTCCTAAAGAATACCCTTTTTCTCTTTCATCTAAGGCCGTTGAAACAACAATCGGTATATTTTTTATAGTCTCTTTCTTTTTTAACTGTTCTATGACATCCCAGCCATTCATATTCTCATCTTCTAACATAATATCAAGCACGATGGCATCAGGCATCTGTTGATCAATTTCTTGTAAAGCTTTTTTCCCGCTCTTATAGTATTGTACTTGAAAACCATACTCTTTAAGTTCATGAATAATCAATTCGGCTAAACTATAATCATCTTCAACTACCATAATTTTGTACGCTGTTTTTCTATCTGCATGAGCTTCCACATGGAAATCAGTTAATGGAATAGTCACTTTTGGAAAGGACAAAATAAAAGTACTTCCTTTTCCTAATTGTGATTGAACGGTTACTTCTCCTTCATGTGCAGTCATGATTTCTTGGACAATGGCCAACCCAAGACCTGTTCCGCCGATCTTCCGTCTATCTGTATTATCCACACGATAAAATTTAGTAAATAGCTTACTTATTTCTCCCTCTGGTATTCCCAAGCCTTTATCCATTACAGCAAGATTTAATTTATCATTTTCTTCATATATGTGTATATCAATAAGACCGCCTTCTGGAGAATATTTTATTGCATTACTTAAAATATTTGTAAATGCTTGCTCTAATTTTAATTTATCTCCAATTATATACGTATTGTCTAATGATGAATGCATGTTTATTACATGATTTGTTGCATTTATTCGTTGAACTTCTATTATTTTTTCCATAATCGGAGATATTTCAACATATTTTTTTTCATATGTCTGTTTACCAGCTTCCATTCTTTGAACATCTAAAAAGTCGTTAATTAATGCTGTTAACCTTTTCGCTTCCCCGTATATAGTAGATAAATATTTCTTCTGTTTATCAGGTTTTAAATCACGATTAATCATTAACTCAGTGAACCCTAATATACTCGCTAAAGGAGTTCGAAGTTCATGACTTACCGTACTTACGAATTCTGATTTCATTTTATCGACTTCAAACTCTTTTGTTATATCACGATAAACAAAAACTGTGCCAAACTTTGCTTTTCCGCGATATAAACCTTCAGCATATACATTTATCACTTTGTTTCCGTTTTTGATAGGATAAGCATTGGAACTATTTGAATTCTTTTCAAGAGAACCTTGTATAAAATTAATTACGGAAGTATCACCATCTAAAAATTTTGCTAATTGAGTTGTCCAGTTATCCCAACTCTGTCCGACTAATGAATCTACATTTTCATCATAGCCCATTATTTCACAAAACTTTCTATTTACTTGCATAATTTCTCCGTTTGTACCAACAAGTTGTATTCCTTCTTGCACATTGTTTAATATATCTTGTTTTAATATCTTATCTTTTTCGGTTTGCTCAAATAAATTAATTTTGTCCAAAGAAATCCCTATTTGTTTTGCTAAAGCCATAAATTCTTCCATTTTAAATTGAATAAAGCCATCACTATAACGGCTAAACATCATAATAGCAATAATCTCTTTATTTGCTGATAATACAGGAATGTACAGATCATAAACATATGCTATTTCTTCATGATATCCTTTTTCTTGCGATGCTAACTGTCTTTTAATAATAATGGGGATCTGCTGTTCTTTTAAACGATAGTACATTCCCGTATAGATATACTCTTTGAATTGCTTTGCCCCATTTTCTGAAATCCCAAATCCAGCATATGCTTCTTCCCCCATCATCGCAATGATTCCTTTATCTGCTTTAATAAGATCACACATATTTTGAATTATACTTTTTAATACTTGTTTCTTATCAAATGAACTAGATAAATTATTGATTAAAAGATTTCTTCGATATAAAGTTTCCTCATTATATTTTATTTTTTTTAATATTTCTTCTAACTGTGACTGTTGAGCATATAATTCATCTTGTTGAGCAATTAACTCTTCATTTTGAGTTAATAAATCCTGTTCTTTTTCCTGAATGCTTTGATACATGCGAGAAAAAGCAACAGAAAGTGTTGCCAGCTCGTCTTTTCTTTTTATTTCTATCTTTATTTCCGTATCGTTTCCTTTGGCTATTTCATTTGCAGCAATCGCAAAATCTGAAAGCGGTTTTCCTATTCTAATTACCATAATTCTTCCAATAACCATAACAATTATTAATAAAATACTTGCATAAAACAGAAACCATAACTGCACGTTTGCTAGTGAATTAGACAACTTTGTTACTTCCTGATTTAATATTTTATTTAAGTCATCAAGATAGGTTTTTATTTCTGATTGAAAATTTTCAACCGTTTCTGTTCCACCATTATTCGCAATTTCCTTCACTTCTTTATCATTTCTCTTTTCATATAAAGCAATGACAACAGGTAAAGTTTCCTCGAAATAATAGGAATAAAATCCAGTTATTTCTTCCAAAAAAAGCTGATCTGCTTCTGTTTTTTGATAGTTATTAAACTGTTGAATAAGTACTTTCACATCATCTTGTTCATTTAAAGCATTTTCTTTTAATGCTTTATTGTTAAAAGCATAATATCCTCTTGCATTAAACATAGCATTGTTAAAATGCGTCTCAATTTCTTGGACCAATGTTCGTTTTTCAATTAACTTTTCTCGATTATTAATATAGCTTTCGTTTAAACTATTTTGCAAGCTAATTAGTATAATAGATCCAATAACAAATAATAGAATGAAAAAGCATATTAAGGCTACGAATTGCCTTGATATGCTTTTTTTTATATAAGAATTAATTTTCATTTAGTATTTCCTCAACTTTTTTTAACAATTCTAATGGACTAAAGGGTTTCGCCATAAAATAATCTGCACCAGCATTTAAAATATTCTCTTGTTCAGAAGCTTGGCTTTTTGCGGTAAGCATTAATATTTTTAAATGCTTATCCATCCTTTCATTACGTACCTTTTCAATAACTTCCAAACCTGTTAAGATAGGCATCATATAGTCTAAAATAAGGAGATCATACTTATTTTGGCTAATGAGCGTAAGCGCCTCTTCACCATCCTGTGCTTCATCGACAATAAACTCTTCATCTTCTAGGGTATCAATAATTAACATTCTTAATATATCTTCATCGTCTGCTAATAATATTTTCTTCATTTTGTCTCCCAAGATTCATTTATAGTATAGGTAGTTATCGTTTGCTAGTACTATTATTTATATCGGCTAAACAGATACAAGTTTTCACTGGATGAATCATAAGAATTAAATAAAATTCTAATTTTTTGTTATGAGGATATTGGTACTGACTTATTAAGAGTGCCGTTAAAGAATTCTTAACTAACATCGAAACTTCTCAACATCTTTTTATTTTTTCTTAGGTTGTATTGGATCTTATAGTGCGTGTTCAAAAAGGAGAATCAAGGCGGATTAGCTTTGAGCTTCGGCCTTCCACAGGATGTGGTGACTTTCACATTGCTCACTGGACGTGAGAAGCGGTGAAGCAAACCAACGAAGAAATTCGACGTGTCATTTTTACCGGAATTTTTGAACAACCTCTTATAAGCTTTCTATACCATCATACTAAAAATTCTTTAAGTTGGAGTGAGCCAATTAGCTAAGGGATATACTTTCTAAAATAATAAGAATAAATAAACTTTTTTTATTGAACCATTCGCTTGATTAAGCGCATAATTCGTCCTTCTAATTCCGTTATATTAAAAGGCTTGGTTAAGTAATCATCTGCTCCATATTTTAAGGCCTGTGCAATATCCGTGTTGCTTTTTCTACCTGTCAGCATTAACACATGCACTTCACGGTTATTATTGTTTTGTTTTACTTGCTGTAAAATATCTAGTCCATCCATAACCGGCATAATTCCATCCAATATTAAAAAATGCAATCCTTGATGTGCCAGCCGATCAGATGATAAAAATTGCAAACCATCCTCATACGCTTGAACATTAACAGCTAAATTGTCAAATGACATACCATTAATTGTCGTCATTAAAATCGATCGTATCAATGTATCATCATCAACAATTGATATATTTAGAATCTTTTTTGTCGGGGTAATATGCATTTTATTTGCACTTTCAATTCTTGCTCGCCCGCTATCTTTTGCCAAGTACAATGCTTCGTCTGCTGTTTTTATTGCTGTTTGCAAATCAATTTCCGGATGCTCAATACTATATATTCCAGCTGAAAAAGTTAACGAAAACGATTCATTTCCGTCACTAAATTGAATAGTAGAAAATCCTGCTAACATTCTATTTAATACTTCTTTTACTTCTGCTTCTGTCGCTCTTTGAAAAAGTATCACAAACTCTTCTCCACCATAACGAAAAAGGATGTCTGTATTTCGAATGCTTTTTTTCATATATTGAGCAAATTCAACTAATACTTTATCACCAATGATATGTCCATACGTATCATTAACTTTTTTGAAATAATCTAAGTCGATAATGGCAAGTGTGCCAGGCGTGTGTGTTCTTGTCATATCCCCTATAAAACGGTTATAGGAATCCTGCAAAAACTTGCGGTTGTATACTTGTGTAAGCTCATCAATAATAACGGACTGATCAAAAATCCGTTTTCTTTCTAAATGACGTTCTACTCGAATTAAAAATTCTTCTATATCAATTGGCTTGCTAATAAAGTCATCTGCTCCCATTCTGTAAGCATTTAAACGTGTATCTCGGTCCTTTTTAATGCTGCACATAATTTTTGGAACAAAAAACCTATTAGAGTGTTGTTGTATATCATAAAGAACATCAAATCCAGATTTTTTAGGCAAATTCACATCAATAATAATACAATCGGGATGCATATTATAATATTGATCAATTGCTTTATCTGCTTCGGTGCTGGCAACTACCATCCACCCTTTACTTTCTAATTTGTCTTTTAAATAAATTAGGATAGAGATATCATCATCAATAATTTGAATTAATGGTTCATTTATGACTCGTTCTCTTGCATGATTTTGTGTGTTTAAAGTAAATTCCTCATAATCAAAACTTATTTCCATCAATTCATAAAAAAACTCTCTTAACTCCTCAATTGGCCAATCTTCCGTTCTATTTTCTGCTTGAAGAAGTATTTTTGAAGATAATGCATATATTAAATCTAATCCAAGCGTTCCAGATGTACCTTTTATAGAATGAAGAAATTGGTACACATCTAAGCTGTCCACTGTTTGTTTTTCCTCATTTTCCAACCAATTTACCATTTGTTCTTTCATTTTTTTTATCAGTAAGCTTCTATATTTTCCTAAAGACATTTTATAGCACCTCTTTATGTAAATACTTCCACAGATTAATTCCCTTTACTTTATACCTTATTGCATCTAATCGAGTAGGAGGCACATTTCCGTGCCGACCTCTCACACCACCGTACGTACCG
>JBDNRM010000127.1:0-12373 GCA_047718615.1 Bacillus sp. (in: firmicutes)
CAGCGCCGATGGTAGTTGGGGGCTCTCCCCCTGTGAGAGTAGGACGTCGCCAGGCGAACCAAAAAGATACATATTATATGTATCTTTTTTTTATTTGATAAGAAAATATAAAATTTTTGAACTTAGATTAGTGTCTAGCTTCAGCGCCTAGCCCCTGTGAAAGATAACCTCCAGACTCTAAAAGTAAAAAGCACTTTTAGAGTCATGTGCACATTTTTCTTCTGAGCTGTTCAATTTCCTGCGCTTTTGTTGCGTAAAAAATATATAATGAATGAAATATAGTATTCTTTAAGTCCCTTTTGAAATATGAAGAATTTCATAAATAGAAGCATCATTATTATTTTCAAATTCTTGCGGATAATTTTCGAAAAAATAAAAAATACTGTACCCCCATTTGTCGGGATTATATATAGTGACTTTGCTAGTTGAGTTTTCCAAAATGTCTAGGTTATTTAGAGATTGTTTTACATTTATCAAAGTAGGTTTCTCTTCAATTATTCCCGTGCATTCCAATACATAATTGCTGTTAGAGAAGTTAGATGTCAAATCTATTTCTAGTGGTATGCCTATATTAACAGTCTGCCATCCAAAAGAATCTATTATATTATCGTAAAAGCCTTCAAAAAGAAAATGATTCAAGCCTTCTGATTGATTCCAAATATAAAGAGGAGCATAAGCATTATAGTGATTTCCGTGCTTATCTTTTTCTGAAATAAGATAGACTTTAAAATGAAGTCCCTCGAATCCATCCATTTTATCGCCATTATTTTTTACTCGGTCTCGAATAGTTGTCATAGTATAATCTGAAGGTAACTTTACCTTATACTGCATTCCTATCATCATATTCACTCTCTTTCCTTATTAGATAATATAAGTATACAAATATCCTAGCTTGTCGTAAAAAAGGTATTACTTATGTTTGTTATCACTTAAAATGATAAGAAGGAGGCTTCGGTATGGAAATTAATGATTTAATTATTTTTCAAAGGGCAGCTGAATTAGGTTCATTATCAAAAGCAGCTGAATCACTTGGATATGTGCAGCCAAATGTATCCGAAAGAATAAAGAAATTAGAAATGGAATTAGGTGCTCCGCTATTTCAGCGAACCAATAAAGGGGTCGCCCTTCTATCTGCAGGAGAGACACTCTTACGTTATACGAGCGAAATTATTGGACTTATGGAAGAAGCAAAATCAGCAATAAAACAACAGAGTTCGTCCTATAAATTAGGAGCGACACAGACCATAGTGAAAAATTATTTGGAGACATTGTTAATTGAAAGCGATTATCCTTATACATTGTATACGAAATCAAATTTGGAATTAGAATATTTGTTGAAATCTTCGCAAATAGATATGATCCTAACAAATAAAAAGATAGATGACAGCAATTTTAAACTTAATTTTTCATTTCCAGAAACTCTTTTCCTATTAAAATCAAAGGAAAAGGTAGTAAAAGAACTCCATCAGGAAAAATTTTTCGTTAGTAGAGATAAAAGTTGTCCATACAGACAACTTACGATTCAGTTTGCCCATCTAAATAATTTTCACTGCGAATTAGTAGAATTAGATTCTTATGATTTTATTATTTCCATGGTTTCAGCTGGAAAGGGATTATCATTTTTGCCGTATAATCGAAAGCTGAAAAACATGGAACGCTATAATTTCGAGGAAAATACTACTCATACAATAGAAATCTATTCCTATTCTTTAAAGAGATGTGTTAAACCTATTCCCGCTTTCCTGTATAATGCTTTTTGTGAAGAGAAATACGATTCTTCTCAAAATAATACATAAAAAAAATGCCTTGCTCTGTACAGAAGCTAGGCATTTTTTTGCCAAACCTTTAAACTCATCATAATGTTTATATTAATTATCTCGCCTGATTAGATTTGCTTTCTAAACAAGTGAAGCTAATGGTGTTGGAGAGTAAGAATCGTTTTAAAAAAATCTTGGAATTTTTCATAAAACAGCAGAAAGCTTTATGATTTTTGGAACTAGTATAGTCTATTTTACGTTAGTATTTAAAAGAAAGGTTTATAAGGTAGATAGAAAGAGGGGCAGCATGAAATTTTTGAAAAAGAAGAAGTGGATGGTTTGTATTGCAGTTATTTTTATAATGGCTTTCTTTTCTTATTATCAAAATAATTCGATTACAACGACAAAAATAACAATAAAATCTATTAACATTCCGGCTAGCTTTCATTTATTTAAAATCGTGCAATTATCTGATTTGCATAGTAAGGAGTTTGGTGATAATTAGAGTCGTCTTGTGGAAAAAGTGCGACAATTAAAGCCAGATATCATTGTTTTTACAGGAGATTTAGTCGATTCAGAAAAATATAATGAAAAAACGAGTCTAGCATTAATGAAGGAGCTTCTGTCTATTGCTTCAGTATATTATGTAACGGGTAATCATGAATGGTGGTCAGGAAACTTTGAAACGCTAGAGAAAAAGCTGCAAGATACAGGAGTAGTAGTGATGAGAAATTTACATGCTGTGATTCAAAAGGGGGATGACAAGATTCAACTACTTGGGGTGGATGATCCGGCGATTGCTGATGGAGATTCAAAAGAGGAATTGGTTGAGCGCGAAATCCAATCGGCTATGAAAGGGGTGGAGAAAAAAGAAAAGTTCACTGTCTTATTATCTCATCGACCTGAATTATTATCTTTATACGAAAGATATAAGATGGACCTTGTTCTCTCTGGACATGCACACGGTGGACAAGTCAGATTTCCTTTTATAGGCGGATTAGTGGCGCCGGACCAAGGCTTTTTGCCAAAATATACAGCAGGAAAATATAAAAAAGGCGATACTACTATGATTGTCAATAGAGGATTAGGCAACAGCATCATCCCGCAACGACTATTTGATCGACCAGAGATAGTGGAAGTTACATTGGCGGCAGGAGAGTAAGGATGTTTTAGAGGAATGAAGTGGTTAATTTCATCCTCTAAAACATTAGAATAATTGGACTGACACCTAGGGAGAGCACTTAATAAAAAAGCTGGGACTTGTCCAGAATCATGTTATAGAAAACGGTCTAGTGATTAAGAAATATTTCTTCCAAGAAGACTAGATTTATTCGAAATGTTCTTGTTGCAAGCTACAATAAATTTTTAACTTCATAATAAAAGAATGGAGAAAGATGAAACTATAAAAATGAATTGAACATTTTATTTTACTTGTCTAAAGTCCTTATTTTTTTAAATAATTGATCCTCTTTATTCCCTAGTAGCTTTTTATGAAAAGTTGCTTATAAGATTGCTAACCTCTTTATAAATAATCCCCATTCGTTATAACCTTCTTTGTCTCTTTTCAATCCAGAAGAAAACTAATTTATCATTTTGAATGACCATTTCTATGATAGCTTTAAAGCGCTGTTCGGAAAATATGCTTCGTGAAGACACTGGTTTATTTTACTATTTAAGGAAGTTAAAGAAATGATTCCGCAAATATGAATGAAGTCTCCAGAAAATAACTTGATTTTTTAAAGAAATATAAAACAAAATGAAACGCTCGTGCGTCTATTCTTTGTAAAGCTTAAGTGATACGGAATTATATAATTAAAGGAGCTTCTTTATGTTTAGGAACAAATCGTTAGAGGGAGAATTAACTACACTTATTATGCAGAATAAGGACAGCTTTTACCGCTTAGCTTATTCTTATGTTCGAAATCAGGAGGATGCATTGGATATCGTGCAGGATTCCATTCATAAAGCATTAAAAAAACAGCATCAATTAAAGGATGCCTACACAATCAAGAGCTGGTTTTATCGAATCGTTGTGACCACTTCCTTAGATTTTTTGAGAAAAAGGAAAAGATGGAGTGTGACAGATGATCAGAATTTGGAGCTGCTTCTTGAAGGCTCGGAGGATCAGTATAAAGATTTGGATTTAGAGCAGGCAATGGAAAAGCTGCCATTACCATATAAAACGATTATCATTTTACGCTTTTTTGAAGATTTAAAGCTGGATGAAATCGCCTCTGTTTTAGATGAGAATATTAATACTGTAAAAACAAAGCTGTATAAAGCATTAAAGCTATTGCGAATTGAAATGGATGAATAAGAGAAAGTTGGAGGAATAACCATGGTAAAGAAATTAGAAAAATTAAAGAAAAATTATATGAATACATCGATACCTTCAGAACTGGAAGAAAAAATGATGGACACGTTTGGAAAATATAAAAAGAAAAAACGAATTTCTTACAGTATGCTATCATTTGCTGCAGCATTATTGTTATTCGCTGCAACAGTTAATGTCAGTCCAGCAGCGGCCAGCGCATTAGCAGATATCCCAGTTGTTGGGAAAGTGGTGCAAGTAATCACAATAAAAGAGTGGAATGAACAAGATGGGAATGCGAATATAGCCATCAAAACACCAGGAGTAAAAGATTTAGAAAATCAATCATTGGCAAACAGCTTAAATGAGAAATATTTAGAAGAAAATGAAGCATTATATAAAAAGTTTAAAGAAGAAACAGCAAAAGACAACGGGCATTATTCAGTGGAAAGCGGCTATGAAGTGAAAACAGATGATGCGCAGCTATTATCTCTTGGCCGCTATACAGTAGAAACGCAAGCATCTGCTGCGGAAAGCATTAAATATGACACGATTGATAAAAAAAATGAAACATTCATTACCTTGCCAAGCCTCTTTAAAAATAATGCTTATGTGGATGTGATTAGCACCTATATTACAAGTGAAATGAAAGAAAAAATGAAAGACGAATCGGTTAGCTATTTTATAAAAGATCAAGAAAACCCAGATGGATTTGAAAAAATAAATGCCAGTCAAAATTTCTATATTAATAAAGAACACAAGCTCGTTATTTCCTTTAATGAATACGAAGTAGCAGCAGGTTATATGGGAGTAGTTGAATTCGAAATCCCAACCGCTGTCATTAAAGACCAATTAGTAAGTGATGCGTATATTAAATAATGTGCAAAGAGAATGCTTTTAAAGGGCATTCTCTTTTCTTAAGATTGATGGATAGTTTCCTTTTTGAACATGCGCTTATATGATAATTCGTGCTAGTAGATTTTCATTTCTAAAATGCAGGTTTTCATTATCAGCTAACGTGTAGCTTGGCCGAATTGATTTTGTAGTTTGCCAGTTATCATAGGCTTTCCTACGAATTTCTTCGTTATAATGAGGGCAAAATGCCCCTTTTAAGAAACCTAATCCTTCAAATTCTTCAAATGCTCCATCATGACGTTCACTGAAACAAGTTTCAAACCAACACATTGCACCTGCACTTATGCCGGCCAATAGCGTTCCTTTTTCATAGGCTTCCTTTAAAACCTTATCAAAATTTGTCTCACGCCATTTAGATAGCATAAATTGGGTATTTCCACCTCCTACATAAATAACATCTTGTTGTGTTGCGAAGTCCTTAGCATTCTCTTTTAGAAAATCCCTTTGAGTTAAGTGACTTGCCTTAGAATGAGAAAAGCGCAAGTGCCTTGAACAGCTCTGAAGAAAAATGTTCACATGCCTCAAAAAGTGCTTTTTACTTTTAGAGACATGGGGTTATTTTTCACAAGAGCTAGGCGCTAGAGCTAGACAATGAGAAAAAGCTTGATAAAAATTATGAATGTAATCTCGAGAATCGTTACTTGCTGTCGCAATAAAACATATTTTTAATAAGCTGGCAGATTTTATTTGATTAACGATATATTCATCAATAAAGGATGGTATTATGTTAGAAAATCCACCTCCAGAGATAGCAATTATATTACGTTGCATCTAGCAATCACCTCTCCTGACATGATAGTCGCTTTATATTCCAACAGATAACAATAGAACTAATGAAAAACCGCACCAATTACATATCCAAGATAAGCAAGGAGAATCCCGAGACTATACGTGATTATAGTATAAAATAGGAATTTTCTTTGCTCCTTATTTATATAAAATTTTGTCATCTCTAGCTTCAAAGTAGAGAAGGTGGTGAAGGCTCCCATAAATCCAGTTCCAATTAAAAGAATGATCATGGGATCTGCTTTTGCTCCATTAATAATTCCTAAAAGAAAAGCCCCTGCCAAATTGACGGTTAATGTTCCCCATGGGGTTGCCGACGGGGATTTCTTATTTAGTTTTTTGCTAATAGAATAACGGGCAATTGACCCAAAAAATCCACCAATTCCAACGAGGAAAATATGCCATATACTTATCATGGTTGCTTCCCCCCTGCAACTCTAGCAAATCCTAATTTGCTCATAAATAATCCTCCACAAATGCTCACAAAAACATAAATAAGTCCTAATAGTAGGTGCCCATTTTGAAATAACCTAATCGTTTCAATACTCAATGTCGAGAACGTAGTAAAAGCGCCAATAAATCCGGTTCCAATTGCAGTTGCAAACTCTGGTGAAAAAGAAGTTCTCTTAAACAAGCCATTTGTTAACCAAGACAATAAAAAGCTGCCAATGAGATTAATACATAAAGTAGCAAAAGGGAACGCACTATCGGTAAAAAAGGTGACGCCAATTACATATCTTAAAATGGCTCCAAGTGTTCCTGCAATGCCGACAAAAAAATAAATCATATTATTTTTCCTCCTGTGAAAACGAAAATGACTCCTCTCAGATACATACCTGCAAAGAGTCGATAAAGATGAACTCCTATTTTAGTATGCAGCGAATAATGTCATATAGTTGGTTGTTCAAGCATTTCCTGCTAACGTTTATCCTGTTACCCAAACATCGTACATCCTATCAAAATAACAAATGGAAGACAGAAGGCGAAACCTGTTTGTGACCATTTATAGTCCTTTTTTCGAGATAGTAAAATACGATCTGTTATAAAAAATAAAAGAGCTGCACCAAGACTGAGAAAGAATAATACGAAACCAAAAGTAAGATGCAACAGACCGGAGATAATAATCCCGACCATTCTGTTATCTGTTTTCCGTGCTAGAAATTCTCCAATCTTATCACTAATAATCGATGTAATAATACCATATGTAAAAATGGCAGGAATAGTATACAACATATAAAGAGATATGGCTGTGATAATTTCAAAAAAATAATTTCTTTGCTCCGTTCCAAATGAATTAGGAAAAATGCAGCTGAATAAAATCGTAAATAATGTAGTAGAAATAGAGGCGCTAATTAGTTTTCTTTGTAGAATAAGAACCCCTCCTCCTTACGTCTTATTTTAATTATAGCAAAAAAACACACTTTATTGATATTAAACAAATTTTTATAATGTTTATGAAGATACCGACAAAAAGTAAAAATGTTTGGTTATTCATTGACCATGACGCATAAATAGAATAGTATATACTGTGTGGAACGACATTAATTGAAAACGTTTGTTTATATATAAACGAAAGCTTGGAGTGTTTAGGAAATGGAACTTTCGGAATTTTTTTGGAATGCGACAATCGATGAATTAAAACGAGGTTATATAGAACAAGAACATCAATACGTTTGCCTGCTTTGTGGAAAAACGGTGGAGAAAGGAATTATCTATCCACATAATAATGTGCTGTATGAAGCAGAACGATATATGCAGATTTATATACAAGAAACACATCATTCTGTTTTTGCCTATTTAATTGGTTTAGATAAAAAGCTTACTGGTTTAACGGAGCACCAGAATAATCTGCTTCAGCTTTTTTATCAAGGGAAAAGTGATGCGGAGGTAAAACAGGAGCTGAATATAGGAAGTGCCTCGACCATTCGCCATCATCGATTTGTGTTAAAAGAAAAAGAGCGGCAGGCAAAAACTTTTTTAGCATTAATGGAACTGTTAAAAGAAAAGGATCAGCATGCACCTGCATTTATCCCTGTTCATAAACAGGCAAAAATGGTCGATGAGCGGTACAACATAACAGAAGAAGAACAGCAAAAGGCTGCGGATAAATATTTTTCAAAAGGAAAGCTGACGAAATTTCCATTAAAGGAAAAACAAAAGCTCATCGTGCTTCGAGAAATAACGAACCGGTTGAAATCGGATAAAGAATATACGGAAAACGAACTAAATGAAGTATTAAATGCCATTTATGTTGATCATGTATTAATCCGAAGATATTTAATTGAATATGGATTTGTAGATCGCAAAGCAGATGGCAGCAGCTATTGGCTAAAAAAATAACAGAAGCAGGTGAGGAAAAATGGATCGTAAAAAAGAACTGAAACAGCTTTATAAGGAAACACCGATTGAAGCAGGGATATACAAAATTCAAAACCAAAAAAACGGGAAAATTTTTATTGGAAGCACAAGAAATACGAAAACATTAAATGGCGTCAAATTTATGCTGAATAATGGTGGTCATACAAATAGAGAACTTGCCAACGAATGGAAACAATTTGGAGAACAAGCCTTTACAATAGAAATAATCGAAATCCTGAAGAAGAAAAATGACCCATATTTTAACGAAAAAGAAGAACTGCAGAAATTAGAAGAAAAGTGGCTAGAAGAATTTCAACCATTTGGGGATAAAGGGTATAACTGAAGCATTCATAGCAAAAACAGCGTTGTAACTTTCTTTCGCTTTGTTTTGAAATATAAATAAAAGAAAGCTGTTTGCTGGTTAGACATCAAACAGCTTTTTTTAATAGATAGTAGCATCTATTACATATCTTGTTTCTTTCTGCCTTTTTTTCTCTTGTTCTATTCAACTAATTTCGTCAGTTCAAAGTAATCAGTATGGAGTTCTAAATAGATTTGATTTTCATTTTTTTGAAAAACAATTGCTTTCCCTTCAAATTTCTTTTCTTCCTTCCATCCTTCCTCTGCGATTTTCTCAAAATAGGCAGTAGGATGAATTTCTCCATTATCTGTAGTTTCCTTTCCGATTCCAATAAGTTCGTATTTTTGATAGACGGACTTATCTTTTTTGGCATCTCCTCGTTGTTCCTTCGCATTGGCAGGAATAGGGAAGTCTGATTGGAGACGGGAATAAGTGAAATCTTCTTTTTCATTATATGTATTCGCACAGCCAACGAGTAAAAGGAATAAAACAACTAGACAAACAAACTTTTTCTTCAAATCTCAACCTCCATTTATGTTAATAGAGATAATATTGGATACTTACGAGTAGAATACCTTTGTTTTGGGTATAAAAGGAATTTTTGTGGGGAGGAGCGGTGTCGATTTCTGTAGAAAAATCGATAAACTAGTTAAAAAAGAAGATAAATCTCAAAAAAAGAAGATAAACTGATAGAAAAAGAAGAAAAGCCAAGTAATATGTTATTTTCTCTACTATTTTACTAACTAATCAATCCAAAGCAGGATAGCACGAAGAAATGGAGAATAGATTTAGTAGAGAATAGAGGAAAAAGGGGAGATATACATGTTTACAACACCAAAAAAAGAAGAATACCCAGTTTATTATGAAAACTATATAAATCTAGTAAAAGAGGGCTGTGTGATGGATCAGCTTGTGAAGCAGATGGACGAAACGGCTTCTCTTTTTCTAAATATAACGGATGCACAAGCCGATTATCGATATGCTGAAGGAAAATGGTCGGTAAAAGAAGTGATTGGGCATATTACCGAAACAGAGCGGGTTATGCAATACCGGGCATTACGAATAGCAAGGGGCGATCAAACCTCGCTTGCTGGGTACGATGATGAAGAATACGTAAAGGAAGCCATATTTTCCGCTCGCTCGATGGAAGATTTAATAGAGGAATATAAAGCTGTCAGACTATCGACGATCGCTCTCCTAAAAGGGTTGCCAGAAGGGACTCCAGCACGAATAGGCTACGCCAATAACGGCGAAGTATCTGCAAACGCTATTGCCTATATTATTGCAGGACATGAATTGCATCATTTGAAAATTTTGAAAGAACGTTATTTTCTTTTACAATAATAGAGGTGTTCTCTTATGAAAATCGAAGAAATCTACGGTGATTTGCCTACTTTAGAAACAGAGCGGCTTATTCTCCGCAAATTAACACCAGCCGATTTAGAAGATATGTATGTATATGGCTCCAATCCAGATGTAACCAAATATGTTACATGGGATACCCACCAAACAGTATCCGATACCAATGGATTTTTGCAATTCATCTTAAGTCAATACGAAAAAAAGCAGATCGCTCCATGGGGAATGGAGTATAAAGAGAACAGCCGAATAATTGGCACCATCGACTTTGTTTGGTGGCATCCGGACCAGTATAGAGCAGAAATCGGCTATGCCCTTTCTCAAGAATACTGGGGAAAAGGCATTATGACCGAAGCGGCAAAAGAAGTAGTGCAATTCGGCTTCGAAAAAATGGGTTTAACCCGTATTCAAGCGAAGTGTTTTACAGAAAATACCGGTTCAGCGCGAGTGATGGAAAAGGCAGGAATGACATTCGAAGGAATCATGCGAAAAGGCATATTTGTAAAAGGGGAGTCTCTTGATTTAAAAGTGTATTCTGTTTTGAAGGAAGAATTTTTAGCAAAATAGGTGAGAGCTTAGGTGAACAATAATGATTAAAGAAGTCTGTGTAGAGAATTTTACAGTGGTTCCTGAAGCGATTGCACGAGGGGCAGACCGTATTGAGCTTTGTGATAACCTTTTGTTAGGTGGTACAACCGTGAGCCATGGGGTCGCTTTGAAAACAATCAACTATTGTAAAATCAAACAAGTAAAGATCATGACGATAATTAGGCCAAGAGGTGGAAATTTTATCTATACGCAGGATGAGTTGGAAATTATGCAGCATGATATTATCCATTTCAAAAAGCTGGGGACAGACGGAGTGGTGCTTGGCTGCTTAACAGAGGAAGGGTGGATAGATGAAGATGCTATGCTTTTTCTTCTAGAGGCAGGAAAAGGATTGGATTTTACATTCCATATGGCATTTGATGAAATTCATCCTAACGATCAGTTAAAAGCGATTGATTGGCTGGTCCAGCATGGGGTGAAGCGAATCTTAACACATGGAGGGCAGATGCATTCTCTTATTGAAGACAACTTGATACGGCTGCAGGAATATATCGATTATGCGGCAGACAGAATCATCATTCTCCCTGGCGGTGGAATCACAGATAAGAATGTGAATAAAATAGCAGCGGAATTAGCGGTTAGCGAAGCTCATGGCACAAAAATAGTAGGGGATCTCTAGAGATGTCCTACTATTTTTTTAAAATGTTTATTCATCCAACTCTCGAAATGTCTTCCTGCTAAGTTCAATAAAGAATTGCAAGTGAGGAGAAATCTTTTTATCTTTATGCCAGGAAATACTCGTATAAATAGAAGACAGGGTATCCTCCCAGTTTAATTCTTTTAAAAGGCCAAGCTGCATTTCTTTTTCTACGGTCATCGAAGGGAGGATGGCAATCCCAAGTCCCGCTATCACACATTGCTTAATCGCCTCAATGCTGACAAACTCCAATTTAGCTGGTGGGAAGCAGCCTGAGCGAAGGAGGGTATCTTCAAATACAGTCCGATAAGAACAGCCAGATTCGGTAAGCAGCAATGTTTCCATTTTTAGGTCCTTGGAGGAAACACTGGCTTGAGCAACTAATGGATGATCAGCAGAAGCAACAAGCTTCATTTTTTCCTGAATAAGTATGTCCGTATGTATCTGTATGTTTGGTTTTAAGCTATCCGTAATAAAAGCGATATCCAATTCCCCTTTGGTCAACTGCTCCCTTGCTGTCGCATCGGAATTGGCTGGTTTGAAAATAAGTTTTATGTGAGGATACTCTTGTTTAAATGCTTTTAAAATAGCAGGCAGTCGATATGTGCATTGGCTTTCCTGTGCACCAATAATAAGTGTTCCTGTTTCTTCGTTGTTGCCGGCAATTTGGCTATGTGCTGCCTCTGTTAACCGCAGCATTTCATCTACATATTTTTTATATTGACGGCCGGCTTCAGTTAACGCCAAACGTTTGCCAAGGCGCTCAAATAAAGGCATCCCTAATTCTGTTTCAAGATTTTTAATTTGTGCAGTTACACTTGATTGAGCAAAGTTTAGCTGCTTGGCAGTAATCGTGAAATTTAATGTTTCCGCCGCTATTTTAAACGTTTTTAATTGTTTAATTTCCATTCAGTTCAGCTCCTAAATCGCCTATATCGATTGATTCGATAGAAATATTCATCTTTTTTGATCGATAAAATGATTATATGATAAAAAGGTGAAAAGAATAGAGGCTAGTTTTATAGGGGAATTATGGGGTGGACGGACGATGAACGGATGAGGAAATTTTTATAAGAAAGTTTGGAGAAACGCGGAAATACCGGGGAGGAACGTGGAATTAAAGGGAGGAACGCGGAATTATCAGGAGAAGCGCGGAATTATTGGGAGAAGCGCGGAATTATTGGGAGGAGCGCGGAATTATCAGGAGGAACGCGGAATTAAAGGGAGGAACGCGGAATTATCGGGAGAAGCGCGGAATTACCGGGAGGAACGCGGAATTA